>JAISKG010000212.1 GCA_031261015.1 Dysgonamonadaceae bacterium
TCTTTACTCTATACATTTTTCAGCACCATTTTTTATTAATGTACTACATTTTTTCTCACCATTTTCGATTGCAAAGATACACTTTTTTTCACTCTCACCCCGCATTGCATGCGGGGTTATTCACAGTAAACGCCTGTCGGCGTTTTGCTTTCCTATAATTGATGATTTTTAAATTGGTCTGATTGCGGATAATCATATAATTTTTTGCAAAAAACAAACCTTCGTTCGGCATGTCCACATGCCGTCGTTCTAAAAGCCGGCTTCCAGCCAGTGCAAAGCCGCATGCAATCATAAAAAGCGCCAAAAATTTGCTTATTGAAATGGAATAATCTATCTTTGGCAAATATTATTGGCGAGTATTAAAGGGATAAAAACTTGCAAACGAAATGGAATGTAATCGGTTGTTTTACAAACGACGGCACGTGGGCGTGCCGCCGAACTGCTCAGCGTGTTACGCTACAGCGAGCGGGGGGGGGTATGATTCCAACCCGACAAGGGTATTAAGAAGAAAAAAATCGAGTAGAAACATACGAGTTTTTACGGGTATAAACTTGTATAATAAACATAAATCAAAATCACTAAAATGCTTGATATTCTGAAAAATAAGCAAATTCGGCGAATTGCCTCCCGACATCTATCAAATCGTAAAAGATTAAAATAGAAATTACTGCGATTTAAGTAGCTTTGCAAAATAGAAAAACAAAATGGAAAAACAAAACACTTTCAACAAAATCTTTTGGTACTTTGTAGCATTATACGCAAGTGCTGTGGCATTTAACTCTTGTTATAGCAAAAAACAAATTCTAACTACAGACGATGGTGTAATCATTAATGGTGTAAAATGGGCAACACGCAATGTGAACACTCCCGGCACTTTTGCAGAAAATTCAGAAAATTCAGGAATGTTTTATCAATGGAATAAAAAAGTGGGTTGGAGTAGTACAGACCCAATGATAAACTCTAATGGCAACACAGTTTGGAGCGACACAGAGGCTGATGACAGTATTTGGGAGAAAAAAAACGACCCTTGTCCTGCAGGTTGGCGTGTGCCTACTTACGAGGAAATGCAATCTTTGCTTGACTTTAACAAAATAAATTATCTATGGACAACTAAAAATGGAGTATGTGGTAGAGTGTTTTATGATATGGAAAGTGAAGCAAGCCTTTTTTTGCCCGCTGTAGGTTATCGCCGCGAGAGAGGCGAAATGGGTGGCAATACAATTTGGGAAGGTTACTACTGGAGTAGTAGTACGGAAAATGGCTCGAACGCAAGATTCTTGTTCTTTCACAGTTTTAACTTGAAAACATACCTTAGCTACAGCCGAGCATACGGATGTTGTGTGAGGTGTGTTGCAAAATAAAAATTAGATTAAACCCCTTTAGCGCCTTTTTCTTTTACACCTTATTTATTCGTTATTTTTAGTTTATAATTATCGAGGCAAATGTAAGAAGAATTATTTAAATAACAAACAAAAAATCAGGGATGAAAAATATAAAAGAAAAATGTTACCTTTGCAATCACGATTTAATCTTATGAGTACAATCAACTATGATCTCACTAAAATAAAAGGATTTGTCTTCGATGTTGACGGCGTTCTCTCGCCCGATTCCATTCCGCTGCATCCCACCGGCGAACCGATGCGTATCATCAATACCAAAGATGGATATGCTATGCAATTGGCTGCCAAACAAGGATTTGAATTATGTATCATCACCGGAGGCGATACGCAGGCAGTACGCAAACGCTTCGAAAGCTTGGGATTCCAATCGGTCTATTTGCAGGCCAAACATAAATTGACGGAGTTCTACGACTTCCTGTCCCGCACGGGATTGAAACCCGAAGAAATCTGCTACGTCGGCGACGATATTCCCGACTACGAAATCATGGAAATCGTCGGATTGCCGGCCTGCCCCGCCGATGCGGCTCCCGAAATCAAAGCGATCGCCAAATACATTTCCCATAAAACGGGCGGACAAGGCGTAGGCCGCGATGTGATCGAACAAGTACTTAAAGCTCAAGACAAATGGATGAAAGCGGACGCTTTCGGCTGGTAAACATGCTGGAAAATCTATCAACATACGAAATCGTCCTCGCTTCCAATTCGCCACGGAGGAAAGAATTGCTGTCGGGACTGGATCTGGATTATACGGTTCAAACGCTGCCGGATATTGAAGAAACGTATCCTGCTCATTTGCAACGCGAAGAAATCCCGCGATACTTGGCAAAACTGAAAGCCGACGCTTACAAAAACCAACTGAACGATCGCACTTTACTAATCACCGCCGATACCATCGTTTGGCTCAACGGAACCGTTTACGGAAAACCGGAAAATGAAGAGGATGCAAAAGAAATGTTGCGCCATCTCTCCGGGAATCAGCATGAAGTCCTCACCGGCGTTTGCCTGACGACGAAAGCGTATCAGGAAGTTTTTCACGCCGTTTCCCAAGTCAAATTTGCGCCATTGGACGAAGCGGAAATCGACTATTACGTCAAAAAATACCGCCCTTACGACAAGGCCGGCGCTTATGGCGTGCAGGAATGGATCGGTTATGTCGGCGTGGAAAGTCTGACGGGATCGTTTTACAACGTGATGGGATTGCCCGTCCGCATACTGTATAAACACTTGAAAGAATGGAAATAAAAAAGAAACAATATACACGATGAAACATTTAACAATCGTCAAAGTCGGCGGAAAAATCGTCGAAGAACCGGAATCCTTAAAAGCTTTGCTTAAAGAATTTTCTCTGATCGCGGGATACAAAATATTAGTTCATGGCGGAGGTCGTTCGGCTACGCAATTCTGCGAAAAATTAGGCATTCAAACCACAATGATCGACGGACGCCGCGTAACTGACGCCGAATCGCTGAAAGTGATCACGATGGTTTACGCCGGCTGGGTCAACAAAACAATTGTTGCCCAAATGCAAGCCCTGCACATCGACGCGGTTGGATTGACCGGCGCCGACATGAACCTGATTCTCTCGGCGCGGCGGCCGGTGCAGAAAATTGATTACGGTTACGTCGGCGACGTCAAGGAAGTGAATGCGCCTGTGCTTGCCGAATTATTGGAACAAGGTTATGTTCCTGTCATCGCTCCGGTTACGCACGACGGCGAAGGCCAATTATTGAATACGAATGCCGATACGATCGCCGGCGAAATCGCCAAAGCCCTCGCTTTCGACTTCAACATTCGCTTGATTTATTGTTTTGAAAAACGCGGCGTTCTGCTCGATGAAAACGACGACGACAGCGTGATTCCTTTATTAGACAAAGAATTATTTGAGAAATACAAAGCCGAAGGAATCATCCAAGGCGGCATGCTTCCCAAATTGGAAAACGCTTTTCAGGCTTTAGCCGCCGGCGTGCAGGAAATCATCATTTCTCGCGCTTCGGAAATGAATGCAGGGAAAGGAACTTTTATTAAAAACTGATCCGTCATTGCGAGCCGCTTGCGGCGAAGCAATCCATCTGGATTGCTTCGGGCTTTCGCCCTCGCAATGACGACACAATAAATAAAATACGAATTTAAAATATATGAACTTAGTTGCAAAAACATTATACGGTTTGGAAGAAGTTCTGGCAAAAGAACTGATCGAATTGGGCGCTGACCAAGTGCAAATCGGCCGCCGAATGGTGAGTTTCGAAGGCGATTTGGAATTGCTCTACAAAGCCAATTTCCATTGCCGCGCGGCTTTGCGGATCCTCAAATTCATCACGCAGTTCAAAGCCAAAAATCCCGACGAGATTTACGAGCAAATCAAAAAAATCGACTGGACAGACTACTTGCAGGAAAAGAAAACTTTTGCGATTGATGCGGTCGTCAATTCCGAAACGTTTACACATTCTAAATTCGTAACTTACCGCGTGAAAGATGCAATCGTCGATGCTTTTGCCGAGCAAGGCAAGCTGCGCCCGTCGATCCGGATCAACAATCCCGACGTGCAATTGCACATCCACGTTTCGCACAACGATTGCTCGGTGTATCTCGACAGTTCGGGCGAATCGCTGCACAAACGCGGCTACCGCACGGAAGAAGGTTCCGCGCCGCTCAACGAAGTGCTGGCCGCCGGCATGATCCTGCAAACCGGCTGGAGAGGCGAAAGCAATTTCGTCGATCCGATGTGCGGTTCGGGAACCTTGCTTATCGAAGCCGTACTCATCGCTTTGAACATCGCTCCCGGCGTTTTCCGCGATCATTACGCCTTTGAAAAATGGGACGATTTCGATGCGGAACTGTTCCAACGAATCAGCGCCGACGATAGCGGCGAACGCGAATTTCATTATAAAGCTTACGGTTCGGATATTTCCCCGAAAGCCATTGCCGCCGCCGCTAAAAACGTTAAAAACGCCGGCCTCACCAATTATATCGAGCTGAAAATCATGCCGTTTGAACAAATGACCGAAAATCCGGGCAAAGGAATTCTGATCACCAATCCACCTTACGGCGAACGCATTCGTCCGCGCGATTTGCTGGATGTTTACGCCACGATCGGCGAACGGCTGAAACATGTTTTCACCGGATACGAAGCGTGGATCATCTCGTCGAACCCCGAAGGTATCGACAAAATCGGATTGAAACCGAGCAGCAAAACGAAGCTCATGAACGGCTCGCTGGATTGCGAATATCGCCGCTACGAGATTTTTGCAGGGAAAAGAATAGAAGTAATCAAACATAAACAAAAATGATGAAACGCTGGATTTATCTGTGTATTTTCGTCTGGATAGCTATGAACGGCAAAACGCAAGAAAAAATATTGACTTTGGAGGACTTGCTCCCCGGAGGAACTACGTATGAGCAATTTAAACCGAAAGCGGATTACGACAAACAATGGAAAGAAGAGCCGAAAGCCTTCGACAAAAAAGACGAATGGGAAGAAACCGCTTTAAGTCCCGACGGCCAAACCATTGCCTACATCATCGCCAATAATTTATATATTCAGGATAAAAACGGCGAATCGCGAACGGTCGCGGAAGATGAGAACAAAGGAATCGTCTATGGTCAAGCCGCCCATCGCAACGAATTTGGCATTGATAGCGGAATGTTTTGGTCGCCAAGCAGCCGATACTTAGCTTTTTATCGTGTCGATGAAACCCAAGTGAGCGATTATCCGCTGGTCGATATTTCCGCCCGCGAAGCACAATTAAAACTCATCAAGTATCCGATGGCCGGCCGCACAAGTCACGAAGCAACCGTCGGCATTTATTCCCTCGATTCGGGGAAAACCGTTTATTTAAAAACCGGCGAACCGAAAGATCATTATTTGACGAATATTGCTTGGGATCCTTCGGAAAAACAACTGTATATCATCGAATTAAACCGCGAACAAAATCATTTGCAATGCAATCGTTACGACATTCAAACCGGCGAAAAAACGGCCACCTTGTTTGAAGAACGAAACGAAAAATACGTCGAACCGGAACATCCGCCCTTGTTCGTCAAAAATGCGACGGATCAATTTATTTGGCAAAGCAAACGAAACGGTTACAATCATATCTATCTGTACAACACCGACGGAAAATTACTGAAACAGCTCACAGCGGGCGCGTATGACGTGACTAAAGTCCTCGGCTTCGATCCAACGGGAAAAGAACTCTTTTTCGTTTCCAACGAATCGAATCCGATTGATTTTCAGGTTTATAAACTGAATTTAAAAACCGGAAAGAAAACGCAGTTGACGTCCACGCCCGGCGTTCATTCGCCGAAATTAATTCGCAACGGAGAATATATTGTCGATTGCTATTCCAATCAAACTACACCTTTAAATGTGGAGTTGATTACGACTAAAACCGGAAAAATCAAACGCTTGGCCTCGGCCGAAAATCCATACAAAGAGTATTTGCTGCCGGAAATTTCACTTGGCTCAATCCGGGCGGCCGACGGAAAAACCGATCTTTACTACCGCTTAGTTAAGCCTTTGCATTTCGATGAAACAAAAAAATATCCCGTTGTGATTTATGTTTACGGCGGGCCGAAAAGCCAAATGGTGCAAAATTCATGGCTGGGCGCCGTGCGTGGCTGGGATTTGTACATGGCACAAAAAGGTTATATTGTGTTTACACTCGACAATCGCGGCACAGCCAATCGCGGTTTGGATTTTGAAAACGTGATTTACCGTCATGCAGGCATTAATGAAACGGCCGACCAACTGTGCGGCGTGGATTTCCTGCAATCGCTGCCTTACGTGGACAAAGACCGGATCGGCGTTCACGGCTGGAGTTACGGTGGATTCATGACTGCCAACCTGATGCTCCGTCATCCCGAAGTTTTCAAGGTGGGAGTCGCCGGCGGCCCCGTCATCGACTGGAAATATTACGAAGTGATGTACGGCGAACGCTACATGGATACGCCCGAAGAAAATTCCGAAGGATACGAGGAAACCAACATGAATCGCCTGGCCGGCAACTTGCAAGGCCATTTCCTGCTCATCCACGGCGATGAAGATCCGACGGTGGTTTGGCAAAACAGTCTTTCGTTTCTGAAAGCTTGTATCGAGGCGCGCACTTATCCCGATTATTTTGTGTATCCCGGTCACGGACACAACATGCACGGACGCGACCGTGTCCATTTATACGAGAAAATCACCCGTTATTTTGACGATTATTTAAAGTAAAACGATGAATATACTACTATTAGGCTCCGGAGGCCGCGAACATGCGCTGGCGTGGAAAATCAAACAAAGTCCGAAAACGGATCAATTATACATTGCACCGGGAAACGCGGGAACGGCGCAAGCCGGCGTGAACGTCGCCATTTCAGCCACCGATTTTCCCGCCTTGAAACAATTGGTTTTGGAAAAACAGATTCAATTGGTTGTCGTTGGCCCCGAAGATCCTTTAGTCAAAGGCGTTTACGATTTTTTCAAAAATGATTCCGAATTGAAAAATATTCCGGTCGTCGGCCCTTCGCAAGCCGGCGCACGATTGGAAGGCAGTAAGGATTTTGCCAAAGCCTTCATGATGCGACACGAAATTCCGACTGCACGTTATTTGAGTGTAACGAAAGCCACTCTTGCACAAGGAATTGAATTTCTACGTTCCTTGCAGGCTCCTTACGTCCTCAAAGCCGACGGATTGGCGGCAGGCAAAGGCGTGCTGATCATTCCCAGTTTGGAAGAAGCCATCCGCGAATTGGAAATCATGTTGAACGGAAGTTTCGGTAAAGCCAGCGAAACCGTTGTGATTGAAGAATTTCTATCCGGAATCGAATGCTCGGTATTTGTGATGACCGACGGAAACTCCTATAAAATTCTTCCCGAAGCCAAAGATTACAAGCGCATCGGCGAAGGCGACACCGGCTTGAATACCGGCGGAATGGGCGCTGTTTCACCTGTCCCGTTTGCCGACAAAACATTTATGCAAAAAGTCAAACAACGGATTGTGATTCCAACCATCGAAGGATTGAAAAAAGAAAATATTGACTATAAAGGATTTATCTTTTTAGGATTAATCAACGTCAGCGGCGAACCTTTCGTGATCGAATACAATTGCCGGATGGGCGATCCCGAAACGGAAGTCGTCATGCTTCGCATCCAATCGGATTTTGTCGAACTTTTGACGGGAGTTGCCGACGGTACGTTAAACGAAAAAGAATTGACGGTCGATCCGCGCAGCGCGGTAACCGTGATGTTAGTTTCCGGCGGCTATCCCGGCGACTACGAAAAAGGCAAACCGGTTTTCGGCTTGAACGAAACGGCAGGCAGCTTGATTTTCCATGCGGGCACGACCGAAAAAGGCGGGCAAATCGTCACCAACGGCGGCCGCGTGATCGCCGTGAGTTCGTATGGCCATAACAAAGAAGAAGCTTTGCGGCAATCTTACAGCCAAGCGGCTGTTATTCAATTTGAAGGGAAATATTACAGAAACGATATTGGTTTTGATTTAGCATGAATCTTCAGCAATTTCATAAAAGTTTCGTCGTCAAGCGGACAGCTTTAGTTGTGACGATCCTCGTTTTTATCTTCTCGCGCTTCCTGCAGATGACGGAAGCCAATCAGTTGATTTTGTGGGGATCCACGATTATCGAAATCAGCACAGCTTTAGGATTATTGTTTTTATCCAACCGGTTTATCAATATCCGGCACCGGACGTTGTTACCGGCAGTTTTTTATTTGCTGTTGATGGGAGCGGGCGCATCCTCCTTTGAAAATTGGGACATCTGCATTGCGAGCGTTTGCATGCTGTTCTGTCTTTTCTTCTTATTTGCTTCGTACCAGCAAGTTTATTCGCAAGGATCGGCGTTGAATATCGCGTTGATACTGACGGTCGGAAGTTTTGCTTGGCCGCCGTTGCTCTGGTTTTTTCCGGTCTTCTGGTACGGAATGTACCAATTCAAAAGTCTGAATTTCCGTTCGTTTTTTGCAAGTTTGATTGGATTTCTCGTCGTTTATTTATTCATTTTTACTTGGAGCGTTTATTCAAACGATTTGAGTTTCTTTTGGAACAATTTACCCGATTGGCAGGATTTAATTCAGATACAATCTTTCTATTTTACCATCGGGGAATACGTTTTGCTTGGTTATCTGGTAATTTTGTTGATTTCATCAGGATTTAATATTTTCATCTCCCGGATTTCCGAAAAAATCAAAGTATTGAAAACCTTGAGTTTCCTATACTTGGTTTGTATATTGGTGTTTGTCGCTCTCTTTCTGCAACCTAACGGAAAAGATGAATGGTTTGCCATTCACTGCATGACTTTATCTTTCCTGGTTTCCGATTTGTTTACGGTGGCCGATAAAAAGGCTACGACTTGGGGCATGTTCATTACCATTCTGTTTTTGGTGACATTATTTTTTATATAACTAAAAACCGGAGGCTTTCACCTCCGGCTATAAATCCTAAGCGCTACGCGCTATGTTATTCTACCTAAAAATAATTCTTATTCCCCTTTCGGATTGGGGCCCCATTGGTTTTCACCCGGTTGACTGTTGGTTACAAAAAGAACCAATATCCAAATCCAGCCGACAATCGGAATCAAAGCAATGAAGTACATCCAACCGCTTTTACCTACATCATGCAATCTTCTAACTGCCACTGCAAGACCGGGAATAAAAACAGCCAAAGAATACAAAGAAGAGAACATACCGCCGGAGCCATTAGCTGCTGTAGTGTGACAAAGTTTATCCAAACCGAATGCAACACAAGCAAAGATTACATTAAACAAGGCAAACATCCAAAACTCTTTTCTTCTGGCTCTGCCCTTAAAATCGACATACTGTTTTAATACTTTCAAATACCAATTCATACGATTAATTATTAATTAGTTCCAAAAAGTATGGCCTTTTGGTTTTGCCCCGGTTTGTATGGTTGCCGGACTCCATTGCGATTGCAAATATAGAAAAAAGTTTTGAATCGTTAACGTCGTTTTATAAAAATTATACAACATTTTTGAGGGTAGCAGCATAACCGGTCACTGCACGAGCAAAATACTCCCACGAAAGATGTTGTTTTTCCAGCCGGATCTTGCTAATAAAATCTTCCAAATTGCCTGCAAACATTTTTTCGATGCCTGCAGCAATGCTGGCTCCGTCGGCAGGACATACGCGGCCTGTACCCGGCGACTCAAGAGTGGCGCGCAACGATCCGACATCGGTCGCTAATACCGGCGTTTCAAAATGATAGGCAATCGGAATTACGCCGCTTTGAGTGGCTTGCCGATACGGCAAGACCAGCAAATCGGCCGCCGAGAAAAAGCGGAAGACTTCCTCATCGCCGATATAACGATCGAAAACTTGGATCCGTTCGCGAGCCGGCGAGGCCTCTATTTGCTTCCGGTAAGAATCGAACGATCCGTAAGGTTCCCCGGCAATAATCAATTGATACGACGAATCGAGGGAAGCCATCGCGTCGATCAATAAATCCAAACCTTTGTATTCGCGAATCAAACCGAAAAACAGTAGATTCTTTTTTCCGGTTTCAAGTTTCAAGGTTTCCTGCGCAATGGCTCTTTCTATTTTCACGCCGAAATGATCATACAACGGATGCGGATGCAAGAGATAAGACGCTTGCGGACAAAGCGAAAGCAAATCGGCTTTCACAATTTCGCTCATCACCACAAAACCCTGGCTTTGCTTGAAAAACATTCGTGTCAACGGTCGATCCCAAAAATACGGTTCGTGTGCAATTG
>JAISKG010000246.1 GCA_031261015.1 Dysgonamonadaceae bacterium
CGTCAAACTCAAAAATATGATTCAAAGTAAGAAAATCAAACGGTTTGCAGCCTCGCATTACAATTTGTATATCTATGGTACTTGCAGCTATTGCGCAAAAAAACAAAAAGCTAAAAATAATAAATTTTAATCTTTTAATTATCAGTTATAATGAAAGTGGATGTTTTACTCGGTTTACAGTGGGGTGATGAAGGAAAAGGAAAAGTAGTCGATGTGCTGACACCCGGTTACGATATTATTACGCGCTTCCAGGGAGGCCCCAACGCCGGTCACACTTTGGAATTTGAAGGACAAAAATATGTGCTCCGCTCGATCCCTTCCGGTATTTTTCAAGGAGATAAAATCAATGTCATCGGCAACGGTGTGGTGCTCGATCCGGCGCTTTTCAAAACAGAAGTCGAGGCGCTGGAACGTTCGGGACACGATCTCACGCAACGTCTGTACATTTCCAAGAAAGCTCACCTGATTTTGCCGACTCATCGCTTGCTCGACGCCGCCCAAGAACAACAAAAAGGCAGTGATAAAATCGGTACCACAGGCAAAGGAATCGGACCTGCCTACACCGATAAAATAAGTCGTAACGGATTAAGAATAGGAGATATAGAACACGATTTTGAAGTAAAATATAAGAAAGCGATCGCCCGCCACGAAATCTTATTGAAACAAATGAATTTCGAATACGATTTAGATCCGATCGAAAAAGAATGGATGGAAGGCGTTCGATGCCTGCAACGATTCCATTGGATCGACAGCGATCACTTTATGAATCAATCGATTGCAAACGATAAAAAAATATTGGCCGAAGGCGCACAAGGCACAATGCTCGACATTGATTTCGGTTCGTATCCGTTCGTGACAAGTTCCAACACGATTACGGCCGGCGCGTGCACAGGCTTAGGCGTCGCGCCCACTAAAATCGGAACCGTTTACGGCATCTTCAAAGCCTACTGCACGCGCGTTGGCAGCGGTCCGTTTCCGACCGAATTATTCGATGAAACGGGACAAAAAATGCGCGACTTGGGTTACGAATACGGCTCGGTAACGGGACGTCCGCGCCGCTGTGGATGGATCGATCTGGTCGCTTTGCGCTACGCCATTATGATCGACGGAGCGACACAACTGATTATGATGAAGAGTGATGTTTTGGATTCGTTCGACACAATCAAAGCTTGCGTTGCCTACCGAATTAACGGTGAAGATATTGAAGATTTCCCGTTTGAAATCAACGAAAACGTCGAACCTGTTTACGTGGAACTTCCGGGTTGGGTGACGAATATGACAAAAATGCAGTCAGAATCGGAATTTCCCGAAGAATTTAATGCCTATTTGTCGTTCCTGGAAGAATATTTGGAAGTACCGGTCAAAATCGTTTCGGTCGGGCCGGATCGTGCGCAAACCATTGTGCGCTATGCGGAAGAGTAATGCAGAAAACCGAAAATTGGCCGGAAACCAAACTTTTTGGCAAATTTTTTGTTATACCGTCATTGCGAGCAAAGCGAAGCAATCTATAAAAAATGGATTGCTTCGGGCATTGCCCTCGCAATGACGATACAAAAATTAAAACGTGTAAAATAGAGTAAATCATTAAAACAACAGAATTATGACAACAACAGCATGGTATTGGATCCTGTTTATCGGAATCGCATTAGTCAGCTGGCTGGTGCAAGCCAATTTAAACCGCAAATTCAAAAAATATTCGCAAATGCCTTTGGATAACGGCATGACAGGCAAAGACGTAGCCGAAAAAATGCTCCGCGACAACGGTTTGGACGACGTACAGGTCGTCGCCACACGCGGCTCATTGACCGACAATTATAATCCTACCAATCAAACGATTAACTTGAGCGAAGACGTTTATTACAAAAGCAGCGTGGCAGCGGCAGCTGTTGCGGCTCACGAAACCGGCCACGCCTTGCAGCACGCTCAGGCTTACGCTCCATTGAAAATGCGTTCGGCGCTGGTTCCGGCCGTCAGTTTCTCGTCGAAATGGGTGACTTGGATTTTGCTCGGCGGCATGATCCTGATGGGGCGCGGAAGTCACTTGGGATCTTCTATCTTATTGGCAGGCATTGGGTTATTTGCGTTGACCACTTTATTCAGCTTCATTACTTTACCAGTCGAAATCAACGCCAGCCAACGTGCTTTGGCGTGGTTGAGTCGTTCGGGAATCACCAATTCCTACAACGATACCGCCGCAAAAGACGCGCTCAAAGCCGCCGCTTACACTTACGTCGTAGCCGCCTTGGGTTCGCTGGCCACCTTATTATATTACGTGATGATCTTTTTAGGAGGACGAAGAAATTAATATCGTGATTAATAACAGGGTACAATTAAAAATACTTGGTATCACTTACAGTCAGGTTCAAACGGGAGCTTATGCCTTGATACTGAGGGAAGAAAATGGTCGCAAGCGAATTTCGATCATTATCGGAACACCTGAAGCTCAATCCATCGCCATTTTTTTGGAAGGCCTCAACCCTCCCCGACCGCTGACACACGATTTGTTCGTTGCCTTTGCCCGCGCAGTCGGCGAAGACATGCGCGCCGTCGATATTTACAAATACGAAGACGGTGTTTTTTTCTCGCGCTTGATTTTCCATAACGATCAGACAGGCGTCGATTTAGCCGTCGATTCCCGCACTTCCGACGCCATCGCTTTGGCCGTCCGCTTCAATGCGCCCATTTACATCGCCGAAAATATTATCCGCGAAGTGGGCATTGTTATGCAAGAAGAAGATATTTTCGACGAAATCGAACGGGAAAGTCAGGTGAAAAAAGGACAAGTTTCTTATGAAGAAATGAACCGTGAGGAACTGCAAAAGATTCTAAATGAAGCGATCAACGCAGAGGATTACGAAAAAGCCTCTTTGTTGCGCGATTTGATCAACAACAAACAAAACAATTAATACACGCTTACGCAAATGAAAAACATCTCCATTGCCCACAGCGGACTGCAAACATCCAATATTATTTTGGGCTGTATGCGAATCAATGCTTTGTCGCTAAAAGAAATCGACACATTAGTTTATACTGCTTTAGATCAAGGAATTAACATTTTCGATCATGCCGATATTTATGGCGACGGCACTTGCGAAAGTATGTTTTCCCAGGCAATCGGGATGAACGCGGATTTGCGCGACAAGATGATTATTCAAAGCAAGTGCAGCATCCGGAAAACCGGTTCCGGTTTTTACGATCAATCCAAGGAATACATCCTCGCTTCGGTGGACGGAATTTTAAAGCGATTGCAAACGGACTATCTGGATATTTTGCTTTTGCATCGCCCCGATGCGCTGGTTGAGCCGGAAGAAGTGGCCGAAGCTTTTGAGATCCTCAACAGCAGCGGCAAAGTCCGCCATTTCGGCGTTTCCAATTACAATCCTCTACAAATTGAATTGTTAAAGAAATACATCAATTATCCTTTAATAATCAACCAATTGCAATTCAGTGTCGTGCACACTCCCATGATCGACGAAGGAATGGCAGTCAATATGTTCCTCGATCAATCCGTTGACCGGACGGGACATATCTTGGATTACTGCCGGTTGAATGAAATCACGATTCAAGCGTGGTCGCCTTTTCAGAAAGGATTTTTTGAAGGGCCATTCTTCTTGGATTCCAAGTATGCCGCTCTGCATCAAGCGCTTGAAAAATTCGGAAAGCAACATGGATTGGATATTCCGGGAGCCGCCGTCGCGTGGATTACTCGTCATCCGGCGAATATTCAGGTAGTTTTGGGAACGACAAAACCCGAACGGCTCATTGCCGGTTGTCGCGGTTCGGAAGTTCCAATGACACGCGAAGAATGGTACGGGATTTATCATGCAGCAGGAAACCGGATTCCGTAAAATGAACAAAATCAGTGTCATCGTCTGCTCTCTCAACGAAACATTGAGAAACAATTTGTTGCAAAATATCGCAACGACTATTGGTTGTGATTTTGAATTTTTATACGAAGACAACCGGGAGAAAAACGATGGCATTTGTTTCGTTTATAACCGTTTGGCGCGGAAAGCTCAAGGAAATTTTCTATGTTTTGTCCACGAAGATGTCGAATTTAAAACCTTGCATTGGGGTTGCGTACTCAAACAATTTGCATCAAATCCTAACGTTGGGGTTATCGGAATGGCCGGATCTCCGGCTGTAACCGGTTATATCTGGTGGGATCAAGCTTTTAGCTATTGCAAAAATACAAAACCGGACAACGATAAAATTCTTTTCGGAGCCGATGCGGTATTTTCAAAATCGCTGCTGCTCGATGGACTTTTCCTTTTTGCTCGAAAAGAAGTTTGGAGCCAATATCCGTTTGATGAAACCGTTTTTCAAGGATTTCACTTGTATGATATGGACTTTTCGCTTTCCTCCGGCCTGAAATATCAAAATTATAGTTGTCATTCGATTGATTATATTCATTTTTCCGAAGGAAATGCTAATCAATCTTATTATGAAAATCTCCAAAAATTCAACCGGAAATGGGTGTCTTTAATCCCTTATTCGTATGATTCTGCGATTGAATTTGACTCATTCAAAGCGCATTATACCGGTATTAAACGAATTGCTCAAGGTTTGATTTTTTCGTTGAAAAAAACGATACCCTACACAATAAAATATATCTACGCGATACGCAAAAAATATTCATTTTTGATTATACTAATTGCTATCCGATATAAAATTGAATATATAACGGGTTTGTACAGATATATATACGAAAGATATGGACAGGCAAAAAAATCCGGAAATTGAAATAAAAGACCTTTCCATAGGTTACAACAAAGCGAAAAAAAAGCATGCTTTTCCGCTCTATCACCATTTATCTGCGGCAATTTACAAACAGCAATTAACCTGCTTGCTTGGCGTCAATGGATCCGGTAAATCCACCTTACTGAAAACTTTAGCTGCCTTTCAACCGGCTTTGGCCGGCGAAATTCTGGTACAAAACCGGCCACTCGCATCTTATTCCAATCAGGAACTGGCGCAAACGATCGGCGTGGTGCTGACGGAACGAATTGCGGTGAGCGATTTGTCGGTGGCCGAAGTGGTTGCGATGGGGCGCAGTCCCTACACAGGATTTTGGGGGCGATTGACTAAGACCGACAAACAAATCGTTGCAGAAGCTTTGGAGCAAACCGGTATCGAATCGCTGGCCGGGCGCTCCTTTCAAAACCTGAGCGACGGAGAACGTCAAAAATGTATGATTGCCAAAGTATTGGCGCAACAAACACCGATTATTCTCTTGGACGAGCCGACGGCTTTCCTCGATTTTCCGAGCAAAGTGGAAATCATGCAATTGCTTTACCACTTGACTCATCAAGCCGGACGGACGATTTTTCTTTCTACCCACGACTTGGAATTAGCTATCCAAATGGCTGATACTCTTTGGTTAATGGATCCAAAAAAGGGTATTGCCACCGGTTCTCCACAAACTTTGATGAACGATGGAAGTCTGGAAAATCTCTTTCTCTCGAAAGGAATCCGCTTCGACCGCGCCACCGGATTTTTTCACATCAGCAAACCCGAATAAATGATTCATTATTTCAATCCGGGACACGAAACGGCGGTACTCAGCGGCTCGCCTTTTTATCAAGCGACTGCTAATCAACGAAAAATACAGGAAGATTTGGCCTATTTGCCGGCTTGGTATGCCGGTCCCAACGATTTTGTCCTTACCGGCGAAAGCTCGACCGACGAGTTTCGAGATTCAATCGCTTCTTTAAATCCGATGGCGCAAGCGATTACTTTTCAAAACCGGAACACGGGAGAATGGGAACATGGAATAACGGAGCTTTGGGGGATTTCTCCTGCAGCTATTCATACTTTGAAAAAACAAAGCCAACAACATCAGTTTCAATGGGATATTCCGATTTGGAAAGACGATTACCGGTCATTGGGCAGCCGACACACCGCTCAAGAATGCCTGCGTTTTTTAATGGATATGATCCCTGAAATCGATACAAATTTGCTTCCCGTATTTTTTTCGGATATTTTGGAACTGGAAAATTATTTGGTTCAACAAACAGAAAAACAGGTGGTTAAAGCGCCGTTTTCGTCGTCCGGGCGAGGATTGTTTTGGCTCTCTCCTACTCCGCTACTGCAATCCGAAAAGCAAATTATTCGAGGAATTCTGAAAAAACAATCGGCCGTTTCCATCGAAAAAGCTTTGGAGAAGCAATTGGATTTTTCTTTGCATTTCACTATTCATCCGGAGCAAACCGTTGATTTTAGCGGTTATTCTGTGTTTCGCACCAACGGAAAAGGCGCTTACGAGCATAGTTTATTGGCTTCGCAAGAGGTTTTGCAACAGCAGATTCATTCTCTGATTGACGAAAAATTACTATCCAAAGTGAAAAAGCAATTGCAAATCTTTATTCAAAAGAAGTATGCGCCTATTTATCAAGGTACTTTGGGTGTTGATTTATTGATTTATCGTTCCGGCGATTCTTTTCATTTGCATCCCTGCGTAGAAATTAACATGCGCAAAAGCATGGGTTATTTGGCGATTCAATTAGCTAATCGACATTTATGCGCCGGTTCTCAAGGCGCATTTTTCGTCAGTTACGATCCTCATCCCGGAGCCATTTATTTGAAACACAAAGAAATGCACAACCAATATCCCTTGATTGTGCATAACAAATGTATTCGTTCCGGTTATCTGGCGTTGTGCCCCGTCCGGCCGGAAAGCCGCTATTGGGCTTATCTGCTGTGCTCTCATTAAAAATCAAAAAAAATCCCGTAAATTTGTCCCCGCTATGACCCAACGACAAAAACAATCGCAAATCCAAAGTTTTCGAGTAGCTTTCGAAGGCATCGGATTGCTGATCCGCGAGCAATTGCATTTCCGTATTCATTTGATTTTTGCGGCTTTCGCTCTGATCGCCTGCGGCTTTTTTCAAGTGACGAGAAACGAATGGATCGCGGTTTTGATTTTGATTGCTTTGGTATTGGCCACCGAAGCCGCCAACACCTGCCTCGAATATCTTTGCGATCTGGTTTCGCCGGGCTATCATCCTTTGGTTAAAAAGATTAAAGACATGGCGGCCGGAATGGTTTTGTTATCGGCGATTATCGCGGTCGTGGCCGGTTGCCTTATTTTTATTCCTTATATAATCCAACTATGGGTATGAAATCTGTTTTGTTTTCTCTTGTGGTTTTTATTTTTTCTTGTGGTTTAACAGTAGCTCAGGAGAGCGAGCCTGACAGTTTGGTTCAATCGAGCGGTTTTCGTTCGGAAACGCTGCTCGTTCCCAGCGGATTGATTGCGTTAAGCATGTATAGCTCGTTTTATTGGGATGAAAATATTCAGCAACAAGCAATTAAATGGAATGGTAACACACCTTTAGATAACGGATTGATTTTGGTTCCCGGCGCGGCTATTTACATTTTGGATTGGTGTGGAATTCCGAGCAAACATTCGTTTACCGATAAGACCGTCATTGCAGCTACCACAGCCGCTTTCACTTTAAGTTCCACATTTTTGCTGAAAGCGACTACTCGCCGGATGCGTCCCAACGAAAACAGCGACCAGTCGTTCCCGTCGGGACATACGGCTGTTGCTTTTGCCTGCGCCGAATTGTTGCGCCAAGAGTATCAGGATCAATCGGTTTGGTACGGTGTGGCCGGTTACGGAATTGCTTCGGTCAGCGGATTTTTGCGCGTTTACAACAACGATCATTGGTTTTCCGACGTGCTATTTGGAGCAGGCATCGGGATTTTATCTGCGCAAATGGCTTATTATCTGTATCCTACGCTCAAAAAAATTTATACGAAAAACGGGAAAAACGATTTGTCGCTTTTCCCGTCGGTTTCCGAACACGGATTTGGATTGGGTCTAAGTGCGCGGTTCTGATTTATCCGCACTTGGAAGTTCCGCAAGCAGTGCAAGTCAAGCAACCTTCCTGATACACAAGCGATTCCTGTCCGCAAGCAGGGCATTTTTGGCCTTTGGCCTGCACGCCTTCCAGCACGTATTTTTTCAGAGCGCGTTCCACGCCGTTTTTCCACGTGTTGATCGATTCATTGTTTAATTCCAGACCTTGAATCAATTTTATAACTTGTTCTATTGGCATCGAATAGCGCAGCACGCCTGAAATCAATTTGGCATAATTCCAATATTCCGGATTGAATTTATCGGACAAGCCTTCGATTGTCGTTTTATGGCCGCGTTTATTTGTGTATTGAAAATCATAGCGTTTGTTGCCGGTTTCGTCCACATTTTTAATAATCGTTCCGCGTGTAACAGTTTTCGGGAGGAAAATTCCTTCTTCCTCGTCGTTAATACCGGTAAAAATTTCGTAAGGACGATCATTGAGCAAACCGATAAAAGCAATCCATTTTTCCTTGTTATTCTGAAACTTAACGATTTCGGCTTCCAATTCACGGGGACGTTTCGGAACGATCACCGGCGGTTCGGGACAATCTTCGCAATCTTTGCTCTTGTCGGAAGCGGATATCAGCACGCCGCTGCGCGAACCGTCGCGATAAACGGTGCAACCTTTGCAACCTGATTTCCAAGCTTCTATATATAAACGGTTGACCAATTCTTCGTCCACATCGCCCGGCAAATTGATCGTCACGCTAATCGAATGATCGACCCATTTTTGAATCCGGCCTTGCATTTTCACTTTTTGCACCCAATCCACATCGTTGGCCGTCGCTTTATAATAAGGAGATTTTTCGACCAAAGCATCGATTTCTTCTTCGGAATATTTTTTAGCCGTCGGAAACTTGTTGGCCTCCATCCAGTTAACAAATTTGTGATGGAAAACGATGTATTCTTCCCAAGCGTCGCCCACTTCATCCACAAAATCCACTTTGACGGACGAATCGTTGGGATTCACTTTCCTACGCCGTTTATACACAGGTAGAAAGACCGGTTCGATGCCCGAAGTCGTCTGTGTCATCAAGCTCGTAGTACCGGTCGGGGCGATCGTGAGGCAAGCAATGTTGCGGCGACCGTATTTTTGCATGTCTTGAATTAATTGTGGATTCGCTTTTTTCAGTCTCAAAATAAACGGATTACCTTCTTCGCGTGCAGCATCAAAAATCTCGAATGCGCCTCTTTCCTTCGCCATTTCTACCGAAGATCCGTAAGCGGCCAAAGCCAGAGTTTTTTGAATTTCTTCGGAAAAGTTGGTTGCTTCTTCCGTGCCATAACGATAACCCAAAGCGGCCAGCATGTCGCCTTCGGCCGTAATGCCAACGCCTGTCCGGCGGCCTAACAAGGTTTTATGACGAATTTTCCCCCAAAGTAATTCTTCCGTGTGCTTCACTTCTTCCATTTCGGGATCAATTTCGATTTTATGCAGAATAGTGTCGATTTTTTCAATTTCCAGATCAATAATATCGTCCATAATCCGTTGAGCCAAAGCTACATGTTTCTTAAATAACTCGAAATCAAACTTGGCTTTCGGAGTAAACGGATCCTTCACATACGAATACAAATTGATCGCCAGCAAGCGGCAACTGTCATAAGGGCACAGCGGAATTTCGCCGCAAGGATTGGTCGAAACGGTGGCAAAGCCCAAATCGGCGTAGCAATCGGGCAGCGACTCCTTAATAATGGTATCCCAGAACAATACGCCCGGTTCGGCCGATTTCCACGCATTATGAATAATTTTTTCCCAAATTGCGGAAGCGTTGGTTTCGCGCGTATAAACCGGATTGTCGCTATTGATCGGATATTGCTGCATAAACGGACGATTGTGAATGACCGACTCCATAAATTCGTCAGTAATTTTAACCGAAACATTGGCTCCGGTGACTTTCCCTTCCGACATTTTGGCGTCGATAAACGATTCTGCATCGGGATGTTTGACGGAAACGCTCAACATCAATGCGCCACGCCGGCCGTCTTGAGCCACTTCACGTGTCGAATTGGAATAACGCTCCATAAACGGCACTAAACCCGTAGAAGTCAGCGCGGAATTTTTGACAGGAGAACCTTTCGGACGAATGTGCGAGAGATCGTGACCCACGCCGCCGCGACGTTTCATCAATTGCACCTGCTCCTCGTCGATCTTGATGATCGCTCCATACGAATCGGCCGGTCCGTCCAAACCGATCACAAAGCAATTGGAAAGCGAAGCAACTTGATAATTATTTCCGATTCCGGTCATCGGACTTCCTTGAGGCACAATGTATTGAAAATGGTCGAACAAGTGAAACAATTCTTCTTCCGACAAAGGATTCGGATAATTTTTTTCGATCCGGGCAATCTCGCTCGCCAAACGCCGGTGCATGTCCGCCGGCGATTTTTCGTAAATATTGCCGAATGCATCTTTCAACGCATATTTATTGACAAATACTTTGGCGGCCAACTCATCGCCCTTAAAATAATCTAACGAAGCTTTGTACGCTTCATCAAAACTGTAAACTTTATTCTCCATTACTTTACTTTTTTTGTATTATTCGTGTATTGTTCTTGAGTGCATGATCTCTCATAATTTCAGACTGCAATATTAGTCCTAAATTTTAAATTACACAAACAAAAAACAAAAATAATTCGCAATTGTTGAAAAGTTTTCCAAAATATTTTGCCGGATCGATTTAATGTTCTATTTTTGTATCGCAATTGTCATTTATTTTTATACAAAATGGTTCAATATATCGAATTAAAGGGCATTACTTGTTACGCTTATCACGGCGTAATGGAACAGGAACGCAAAGTAGGAAATTCCTATACGATCGATCTCAAGCTTCATACCGATTTTTTTCAAGCGATGGAAACCGACGATGTAAACGATACGATCAATTATGCTGCGGTTTATGAAGTAGTGAAGAAAGAAATGGCAATTCCGTCGCATTTACTGGAGCATGTCGCCGGAAGAATTGTTCGCCGTCTTTTCAATACGTTTCCGGCTATAACGAATATTGAAATCCGGCTGGCAAAACGCAATCCGCCGCTTTCCGGCGATATTCAGGAGGCTGCGGTTTGCATGCAGACTTAAAAATAGCTACCTTTGCCTCATGAAAATACTATTTATCGGTGGAAC
>JAISKG010000007.1 GCA_031261015.1 Dysgonamonadaceae bacterium
CACATTTGAATTTCCTTACAATGGAACAATCACCGTAAATAGCGGTGCGGCATTAGTTATTGAAGGAACCACGAAATTGTTGGATAATAACAAAATCATTGTCAAGAGCGGAGGAACATTGAAATTTGTATCGGGATCTTCTATTAATGTTAGCGGCAATGGTTATATTGAACTTCAATCGGGAAGTTATTTCTGCATTTCGTCAGGCACGACGATCAAATTAAATGATCAAAAAAGCTTGATTAAATTAAGACAAGGATATATCAACGGAGTTAATACAGCAGTGTTGCCTTCCGCTTCCTGTATTGCAAATCCTCTTACTTACTCTATTACAGGAAACGGGAAAATAGTTGATTATCCAGCAACGGTTTATATTCAAAACGAAACCATATCTACTAACCGTTACATCGGCGGAAAAAACATTTATGTCGGCCGCAACGTCACTACTTCCAAACCTCAAGGAGATGTGGTAATTACCAGCGGAGCCAATGTCATTTTTGATGCAGAAGAAAATGTGAATTTTGAAGCCGGTTTCGACTGTAATATAGGTGGAACATTTGAGGTAATCAAACAATAGAAGTCGTAAGGAAATACGATTGAGCAAAATATATTTGTGGCTGTTGCATAATCTCTCTTAACAAGAGATACAACAGCCACAACTATTTAGTTTCTATCCGGCCTCCCACTCCTGTTTCCATAGCAAGCAGCAATATAGCAGCTCCTATTCGCCAAACCGAAAAAAACTTGGCAAAGATTTTTTTTAATGTTAACTTTGTTGCGTTTAATTCTGATTTTTGCAATTAAAAATTCAAAATTTCATTATAAAATGAAAATTAAATTATTATCAATCATTGCTTTATCATTTTTTATGACAAAACTGACAGCACAAACGGGCGACTGGAAAGGTGCGCTCGACGTACAAGGAATGCAACTGGAACTGATTTTCCATATTGTCGATGAAAACGGCGCTCTGGCGGCTACGCTCGACGTACCGATGCAGGGCGCAACGGGCGTTCCTGTGGAAAAAACGGAATTTGCCGATGGAACACTGATCCTGAAAATGCCGACATTACAGGCCGATTTCAAAGGAAAACTCGAAGACGGAAAAATCAACGGAACTTTTTCGCAAATGGGTATGGATTTGCCTTTGGTTCTGGAAAAATTTGAAGCCAAGCTTCCCGGAAATACGGCTTTGGTTACTTCCGATGCCGATTTACAGAAACTCGCCGCTTTAGATAAGGGCGATTATAAATACGCTGTCGAAGATTATTTTGCCCGTCCGAAAGCCTCTTCGTTTCAACTTTCGCCCGACGGCAAATATATGTCATATAGAGAAAAAGAAGAAGGAAGTACCAAACGCCACGTCTATGTAAAAAATGTAGCTTCCGGCGAAGTCACACGCATTATCGAGGAAAAAGACGAACTGATTCGCGGCTACGGCTGGGTCAACGAAACACGCTTGATTTATGCGATGGACCAAGGCGGTAACGAAAATTACCATATCTACGCCGTCAATTTAGACGGTTCAAATAACATTGACCTGACGCCTTTTGACGATGTGCAAGCAGGCATTTTGAACATGCTTAAAGAGCAAAAGGATTTTATTATTATTCAAATGAATAAAAATAATAAGCAGGTTTTTGAGCCTTACAAACTGAATATTGTGACGGGAGAATTAATTCAACTGTATGAAAATAAAGATCTTGCAGATCCGATTCAAGGATGGGATTTCGACAAGGATGGAAACTTGCGCGCCTATTCCAAAATGGTCAACGGCACCGAAGCGGAACTTTGGTACAAAGACCTGAAAACCGGCGACTTCAAACTGATTTATCATGGGAAATGGTATGAAGGTTTCAGTATTGCCGGGTTCGATTATGCCGGCAAAAATCCCGACTATGCCTATGTTGTAACTAATGTCGGCAGCGATAAGGCGCGGCTTGTACTGTATGATTTCAACAACAATAAAATTGTCAAGGAAGTCTTTTCAAATCCCGATTTTGACGCAGCCGGAATGTCGCGCTCGCGCAAACGCAATTATGAAATCGATTATTTTTCTTACGAAGGCGAAAAACAGGTGGTTGTACCGCAAAGCGCTTTTTATAAAGATTTTGCAAAACGAGCCAAAGAGCAGTTCGGCGATAAGGAAGTTTTCATTGCCGATCACGACGACAACGAAAACACTTTTTTAGTCATCACAACCAGCGATAAACTTTACGGAACTTATTATCTATATGATAATCAGACAAAAAAATTCACTTTGCTCTACGATCTGATGCCGCAACTGAAAGAGGAAGATATGGCGGAAATGCGCCCCATCACGTTCAAAAGTCGCGACGGGCTGACGATTCACGGTTATATTACTTTGCCTAAAGCCGCTTTAGAAGGTAAAAAAGTGCCGCTGATTGTAAATCCACACGGTGGGCCACAAGGCATTCGCGACAGTTGGGGCTTTAATCCTGAAAGTCAGCTGTTTGCCAGTCGAGGTTATGCAACTTTACAGGTAAATTTCCGAATCTCGGGAGGTTACGGAACAGAATTTCTCAAAGCCGGATTCAAGCAAGTCGGACGTAAATGTATGGACGATGTGGAAGACGGCGTGCAATATGCGATTTCGCAAGGATGGATCGACGCCGGTAAGATTGCGATTTATGGTGGCTCGCACGGCGGTTATGCCACTTTGATGGGCTTGGTCAAAACGCCTGATTTATACGCTTGCGGTGTGGATTATGTTGGTATTTCCAACATATTCACTTTCTTTCAATCGTTTCCCGAATATTGGAAACCGCTGATTGTCATGGCAAAAGAAATTTGGTACGATGTGGACGATCCGGCCGAGGCCGAAATTGCCAAAGAAGTATCGCCGGTTTTTCAGATCGACAAAATCAAAAAGCCTTTGTTTGTAGTTCAAGGCGCAAACGACCCGCGCGTGAATATTAACGAAGCCGACCAAATCGTGGAAACTCTGCGAGAGAAAGGTTTTGACACGCCTTACATGGTGAAATACAACGAAGGACACGGCTTCGCTCACGAAGAAAACAGCATCGAATTTTACCAATGTATGACGGGATTTTTGGCAAAGTACTTGAAATAATTACGAATTAAAAACTAAAAAAATACAATGAATTTTGTAGAAGAATTGAAATGGCGCGGCATGATTCACGACATCATGCCGGGCACAGAAGAATTTTTGCAAAAAGGGATGACTTCGGCTTACGTGGGCATTGACCCGACAGCCGACTCGCTGCATATCGGGCACTTAGTCGGCGTGATGATGTTGAGGCATTTTCAGCAGGCGGGACATCGTCCCCTTGCGCTGGTAGGCGGCGCGACCGGAATGATCGGCGATCCATCGATGAAATCGCAGGAACGTAATTTATTGGACGAAAAAACGTTACGAAAAAATCAAGAAGCGATCAAAGTGCAATTAGCTAAATTTCTCGATTTCGAATCCGAAGTTCCTAACCGCGCGGTTTTAGTCAACAATTACGACTGGACAAAAGATTATTCTTTCTTGAATTTTATTCGCGACATCGGAAAATATCTCACAGTCAATTACATGATGTCGAAAGATTCCGTCAAAAAACGTTTGGCGGCCGATTCGCGCGAAGGGATGTCGTTTACCGAATTTTCCTACCAACTGCTGCAAGGCTACGATTACCTTTTCCTGTACGAAAATTACGGTTGCCGGCTGCAAATGGGCGGCTCCGACCAATGGGGCAACATCACGACCGGCACAGAATTGATTCGCAAAAAGCTTGGCGGTGAAGCTTTTGCCTTGACTTGTCCTTTGATCACAAAGGCTGACGGCGGCAAATTCGGCAAGACCGAATCGGGCAACGTATGGCTGGATCGCCGCTACACAAGTCCCTACAAATTTTATCAATTCTGGTTGAATGTGAGCGATTTGGATGCGGAAAAATACATCAAAATTTTTACGGCGCTACCCAAAGCAGAAATCGACTCGTTGATCGCCGAGCAGTTGGTAACTCCGCATTTGCGGCCTTTGCAAAAGCGATTGGCTCAAGAAGTTACGGTAATGGTTCATTCGCAGGAAGATTACGAGGCTGCAGTGGAAGCATCCAATATCTTATTTGGAAATTCCACTTCCGAAGCCTTGAAAAAATTGGACGAAGAAACGTTGCTCGACGTTTTTTCCGGCGTAGAACAATACGAAGTTTCCAAAGACCTGTTCGCCGCCGGAATCAAAGCGGTGGAATTGCTGGTGGAGAAAGCGCCGGTTTTGCCGTCCAAAAGCGAAATGCGCAAACTGGTGCAGAGTAACGGCCTCAGTATCAACAAAGAAAAGTTGTCCGATTTCGACGCAGTCATTGACTCGTCCTATTTGCTGGGCGACAAATATCTGTTGGTACAAAAAGGCAAGAAAAACTATTTTTTGCTGATTGCCAAATAATTTCTCTGCATTATTATTGGAAATTAAATAAAAAGCATTACCTTTGCAACGCTTTTCTAAAAAGCATCCGGATTGTCTCATGGTGTAATGGTAGCACTGCAGTTTTTGGTACTGCCTGTCTAGGTTCGAATCCTGGTGAGACAACAATAAGTCAAACTTCTTGAAAACAATGACTTATGCAATCTATAAAATACTTTGTCACCGTTATTTGTTTAAGTTTTTCGAGTGTTGCTTTTGCACAAAATGAAGCGGAAGCGAGTAATGATTCTATTGCAGTCTGTAATGAATATAATCCAAGAGAAAATGATAAAACCGTTTGTTTGCATACTTACAATGATTGGATTCTGCAAAAATACAGATAATATCGAATAAATGCCTACCTTTACCGGATGAAATCATTTAAGATAGGAAATATAGAAATAAAACTGCCCATTATCCAAGGAGGAATGGGTATTGGTGTTTCTCTGGCAGGGTTAGCTGCCGCAGTAGCTAACGAAGGAGGTGTTGGCGTAATCTCTGCCGCCGGATTGGGACTCATCCACGGCGAAAGAAATCTCAGTTTTATCGAAAACAATAACTGGGGCATACATGAAGAAATTCGCATGGCAAGAGAAAAGACCAAGGGTGTGATTGGCATTAATATCATGGTGGCATTGACCAATTTCGCGGAGATCGTGCGCACCTCAATCGCCGAAAAAGTGGATATTATCTTTTCAGGAGCCGGTCTTCCGTTAGATTTACCTTCCTATTTAAAGCCGGACAGCGTAACGAAATTAGTACCTATCGTTTCGTCGTCGCGAGCAGCCAAGTTGATTTGCAACAAATGGAAAAATAACTATAATTATCTTCCCGACGCCATTGTGGTGGAAG
>JAISKG010000050.1 GCA_031261015.1 Dysgonamonadaceae bacterium
CAATTAGCCGGAAATTTTACGTGATTTTTTGTTAAAGTTTCTCCGAGATTCATCCTAATTTGTTTTAGTTTTTTGCCTATTAAGTCGCAAAGGTACGGAGATTATTTGATTTTGCAAAAAAATATTTTTTGCCGGTAGAGGCGACTACGAGGGTTGCCCCTACGGTATCTAATGTTTTTTATTTTGGCGATCGTAATACGATTTCCGAAAAAAGTAATATCTTTGCGGCGTTTTTGAATCAAAAAGAGTTATTAAGATGCAATTACGTATTACTTTACCTATTTTCTTATCTTTCCTTTTGTTGAGTGTTTCCCCAAGTGATGCGGAACCGGTTTATTCTATTAAAGATACGATTCCGTTGACGGAAGTGGAAGTTGTTTCGGCGACAAAAACGGAGGTGAACCGCAGTCAGGTTCCGCTGACGATTTCGGTGGTCGATCGTAAAACTTTGGAAGAGAGTGTAGAAACGGGTGTATTGTCGATTTTGTCGCAGGAAGTGCCGGGCGTATTTGTGACCGAAAGAGGTGTGACTGGCTATGGTATCAGTACCGGGTCGGCCGGAACGGTGAGCATTCACGGTGTGGGCGACGGCAACAAAGTGCTGCTGCTTTTTGACGGGCAGCCGAATTGGGCAGGCGTTTTCGGTCATCATCTGGCTGATGCATACGTGGCTTCCGATGCTGAGCGCGTGGAAGTGATTCGTGGTCCCGGCTCGCTGCTGTACGGCTCCAACGCGATGGGCGGCGTGATCAACGTGATCACCCGAAAAGCCGGCGAAGACGGTCTTCACGGGCGCGGGCGAGTGATGTACGGTTCCTACAATACCTTGAAAATCATGGGAAGTGCGGGATATAAAAAGGATAAATTCAACGCTTACGTTTCGCTCAACCGTAACCAGTCGGACGGGCAACGCGATCATTCGGAGTTTTACATCAACAATGGATATCTCCGTCTGGGATATGAGTTTAGCAACAATTGGAATGCAAGCGGCGAAGCGATTCTGGCCGATTTCAAAGTGAACAATCCGGGCGAAGTGAATGCGCCGGCGATTGAAAATTGGGCGAAGGCCTTGCGCTCGACTTACAGCCTTTCGTTGAATAATAAATATGAAAAAATAAGCGGCTCACTCCAATTTTTTTACAACGATGGCGCTCACAAAATTAATGATGGCTGGAAAAACGGAGAGCCGCGCCCGTATTTGTTCCACTCTACCGATTTCAACCAAGGAATGGCTTTGTTTGAATCTTTCCGCTTGATTGAAGGCAACTTACTGACTGTTGGATTGGATGCCAAGCAATGGGGCGGCCATGCGTGGAACGATTCCATTAACGGAAACACCGGTGAAATTATCACCAAGAAAATCAATGAGTTTGCCGGTTATGCGCTCATGCAACAAACTTTATTTGACCGGTTGACGGTCAACGCCGGCATCCGTTTGGAAAATAACGAAGCTTACGGCAACGAATGGATTCCTCAAGCTGGAATTGCTTATCGGCTGAATAATCAAATATCCTTTAAAACCTCTGTTTCCAAAGGCTTTAGAAGTCCGAACCTTCGCGAATTGTATCTATTCATGCCGGCCAATCCGGATTTGAAACCGGAAAACATGATGAATTACGATTTTTCGTATTTGCAATCGCTTTTGGAAAATAAAATCCAATGGGAAGTGACGGCGTATTTTGCACAAGGAAAAAATCTGATTACAACGGTAATGATAGAAGGTAAACCATTGAATGTCAATTCAGGAAAGTTTATCAATAAAGGAATTGATTTTGCTTTCACTTACCGGATTTCGCCCGACCTGAAAGTTTCCGGCAATTACAGTTTTCTGCATTCCGATGTGAAACTGACGGCTGCACCCAAACACAAAGCCTTTCTGGGCGTAAACTGGAAAACGGGCAAATTTACATTTGCTCCTAATTTTCAATACATCAACGGTTTATATTTAGGGTCGAAAGAAGAAAACGGCCAAACAAGGGATGTTACAAACAATTACGCCTTGCTGAATTGCAAAGTTTCGTACAAAGCCTTGCAATGGCTCAACGTATTCATTGATGGGGAAAACCTGACGAATACTTCTTACGAAACGTATCTGGGATTTCCCATGCCGGGCATCGTCGTTCTCGCCGGCTTCGATGTGAAATTCTAACTTACTGATGTTCCGGCCGCAGCAAATCGTTGACGGTCTTCACTGGATTAAACGTCGCGATCGGGACTTCTACGAAAATCGTGTTCCAATCCGACATGGCGCCGTTCCACAGTCCGGGTAATTCCAAGGCTTTCAAGTCTTTGCCGTTTTTGGATTTCAAGGAAATGAAGCCGGTATTTTTATCGACATAATCCGGCAAATTAAATTTTTCTCCTTTGTAATTTTTCAATGCGCAGACCAGATCGACGGGATTGAAATGCGTACCTTGCTCAAACAGCGCTTTTTTGGCAGGATCTTTCAGGTCAATTTGCGAACTTTCCAGGATTTGCAGCGAAATCGTACCATCGGGATTGACCGTCAGGAAGGGGCCGCCGCCCGGTTCGCCGGCGTTGCGCACCATGCCGCACACGCGCAACGGCCGGTTCAATTTGGATTTGATATAAAGCGTTAACTCCGCGTCTTCCAAGATTTTCGTTTCAGGATTTTTGATGCACAAATCGTTTTGAAGAAAATACAACATTTCGATCAATTGCTCGTGCGTGTATTTTCCCGAATCAATCCGGTTCAAATACTCGAATATTTGTTTTTGATATGCAACTAAAATCCCGGCCAACAGTTGTTTATATTGTACCGTCACTGCTTTGAACGCATCGGGAACCACATTGTCGATATTTTTGATAAATACCACATCGGCTGTCAGATCGTTGAGGTTTTCGATCAGCGCGCCATGTCCGCCGGGGCGGAAAACGAGTTTTTCGTTGTCGCGGAAAGGTTCATTGTTTGCGTCGGCCGCAATTGTATCGGTTGCAAGCTTTTGCTCGCTAAAATCAATTTGGTATTCCACCTGAAAGCGTTCGGCGTAGAAAGGTGTTTTTTCGCCGGCCAATTGTTGGAATAGCGCTCTGTGTTCGGGAGATAGGGTGAAATGTACTCGTACTTTTCCTTCCTGATTGCGAGCATAAAGCGCGCCTTCGACCAAATGTTCTTCCATCGCTGTGCGCGGTCCTTCGGGATAGAAATGAAACAAGATCAATCCTTTCGGTAATTGCCCATAATTCAATCCTTTGGGTAACAAAAGATTTTCTACGATCGCTTTGTATTGTTTGTCCGAAATCAATTCGGAAATAGATTTTCTTTCGTTGCGTAAACAGCAATCATTCAAAGAATGATAAAATGCGAAACGAGCGATTCCGTCGAAAAATGTTTTTTCAAAATGGGTCGCCGGAACGGAATAATCAGCATTTAAAAACTCAAATAAGTCCTTGAACATCCGGCTGGCAGCTCCCGAAGCCGGCACAAATTTGAGAATTTCCTTGTCGGTTTTCAAATAATTTTCCCAAGCTTGCAAATAAGGCGTTTGCTCTGTTGCGGAAAGCGCGCGGATGCCTTTTTGCACGGAAGCCGAAGCGACCAAGGGTAAAAAAGGAAAGCCGTTGCGGAAATACGCCAATTGTTCTTCTATCTGCTTGAGAGAAATTCCTTTAGATTCTATTTGCTGCAAGTCGGAGGATGTAAACATATTCGGTATAGATTTAAGATAAATGATTTTGCAAATATAAATTAAAAATAAATACTTTGGTCATCGTTTGAAAGAAAAAAGACGGAATTTTGTTAACTTTGTCGCGAAACATTAAAAACAAAATGAATCGTGTTGCAAGAAGAACGCCTTGATTTTTTGAAAACCTATCGTGCATTGCTGCAAAATGCCGGCGAAAGTCTGTTGCCCGGCGATACGCGCAAAGTCAAACAATACATTCACGCGGCAGTTGATAAAAACAGTTACGGTACAGATATTTACGGATTAAATATTCTGAACCGCAATATCCACACCGCTTTAATTGTTGCACAGGAAATCGGATTGAAACGCGCTTCGCTTTTGGCCGTGATGCTTTATCCTTTGGTGTTGGAAAAACAATGCGATCCGAAAGAAATTGAAAAAAAATTCGGCGTCGAAACGTTAACATTGATTCAAGGATTGGTCAAAACGCACGAGCTATACGCGAAAAACGCCGTCATCGAAAGCGATAATTTTCGTGATTTGCTTTTGTCGTTTGCCGAAGATGTGCGCGTAATCCTGATTATGATCGCCGAACGCCTCTACTTGATGCGAATGGCTAAAGTGATTGATAATGAGGAATATCGTATGCAAATTGCAGCCGAAGCTTCTTATTTGTACG
>JAISKG010000081.1 GCA_031261015.1 Dysgonamonadaceae bacterium
TCTTCATTCGGAATAAAAGTATAAACTGCGACTTGATCTTCTTTTTGGAAACGATCGCTTGCAAAATAGCCGATTCCCAAATTTTCATCCACGACCATCAGATAATCGTTGGCCGGCGAATTGAATGGCATACCCATTTGAGCCGGAGCCAGATACGTGTCGTTGTTGGAATTGTAGCGAGTCATAAACAAATCGTAACCGCCGATCGAGCCGTGACCGTCGGAAGCATAATAAATAGTCACCCCATCTTGAAACACAAAAGGATAAGCCGCATTTTCCAACGAATCGTAAGGTAGCGGCAAAGTTTTTTCGTCGATCCACTCGCCTTGGATTTTCCACTCGTTAAACAAACGTAACCGACCGTTTTCATTCGGTTTAGCAAAATAACGTTTGTCTTTCAACGGATTTTCATAAACAATTTCACTCTCTTCCCAGCTCAAAAATCCCGTTTCGCGGCTGATCCGGTAGGCTTCCAAGAAATTTTTCTTATCAATAATGATACTGTCAATGATTTGAATATCTTCGCAGTAAGTCAGCATTCGTGCAGCACGTTCCGCACGTTGAATCAATGGATTAAGTGCATCGGCTTCTTTTGTTTGTTTCTTTTTAATATAAACTTGCTGTTGTTTTTGGTAAGCCTCAATCGCCTCATCAAAAGCATATAAAGTATAAAACAGATCACCAGCCGCTTGATATTGCCCATCCTGATAGCGTTTCTTCGCATCATCCAGCGTTTGCGCAGGCAAAGTAGCTGCGATGCACAGCAATAACAATATTATTTTCCAAAGAGAATTCACCTTTCTCACTTATAATCGTTTTTTGATGGATTCAAAGGTAGTGATTTTTTTGGAAAGTCGAATGATTAGTTCTACATTTGCAAGAAAAAAAATTAAACTTCGATTATGCTCTCATTCAAAGACTTCAATTTCAGCCACGCTTCTTGGTCGGATATTGCCGACATGCTACTCCACGAATCCATCCATTTCGGCCTTAAATTAGGCGCCTGTATCCTTATTTATCTTATCGGACGACGGATTATCAAGTATATTAATATGGCTATCAGCCGATTGATGAATAACCGGGAATTTGACCCGTCGGTAGCTTCTTTCCTGAAAAGTTTGATTAATATTGTGCTCACGGCGGCCTTGCTGATCATGATTATCAATATTTTGGGAGTCGGCAACAGTTCGTTTGTCGCGCTTCTGGCTTCGATCGGCGTGGCGTTGGGTATGGCGCTCAGCGGAACGTTACAGAATTTTTCCGGAGGAGTGATGATTCTGTTATTCAAGCCTTACCGCGTAGGAGATTACATTTTAGCACAAGGTCAGGAAGGAACGGTCAAGGAAATCCAAATTTTCAATACGGTGATTATTACAGCTGATAACCGGACGATTTTTATTCCGAACGGAGGATTAAGTTCCAATGTGATAGTGAATTATAATGATCAAAAGGATCGAAGAATTGAATTGGTAATTGGCATTGACTACGGGACAAATTACGATCAAGCGAAAGCAACCATCCAGTCGATCGTTGATAAAGATTCACGGATTTTACGGGATCCAGCGCCTTTCATTGCTCTTAAAACACTGAACGAAAGTTCGGTAGATCTTGTGATTCGCGTTTGGGCAAGTACATCGGATTATTGGGCGGTATATTTCAATTTGAACGAACAGATATACAAGGTATTTGCCGATCAGGGGATTAATATTCCGTTCCCGCAAATGACTGTACATCTGGCGAATAAATAAACTCTTACTGCTTCACCCGTTTTTCATTTTTATTGATAAAATCTTTCCAGCTTCGATACGGAGTACTGGAAACAGGGTTGTTGCTCTGGAAAAAATGACAGAGCGCAGCCGCTAATCCATCAGTGGCATCCAATTGCGGTAACATATTCTCTTTCGGTATTTTAAGATAATTGCGGAGCATGTCGGCTACTTGCTCTTTAGCTGCCCGTCCGTTTCCGGTGATCGACATTTTGATTTTCAAGGGTGCATATTCAAAAATCGGAATATCGCGCGACAAAGCAGCGGCCAGAGCCACACCTTGGGCGCGTCCCAGTTTCAGCATACTCTGCACATTTTTGCCGAAAAAAGGAGCTTCGATCGCTAATTCGTCGGGAAGAAACTCGTCGATGATGCCGATGACGCGTTCAAAAATGCGGCGAAGGCGTAAATATTGGTCGTCGTATTTGTTAAGTTCCAAAACGCCCATGGCCATTAGAGAAGGCTTATTATCAGTGACTTTGAGTAATCCGTAGCCCATTACATTAGTTCCCGGGTCGATGCCTAAAATGATTTTTTCTTTCATTTCAAAAACTATAAGCAAATACAAAACCAATATTCCCTTGATTATACGACGGATACAAAAACGTCCGCAAAGGTTTTTTCGAATCTTTATTCCACAACTTTTGCAAATAAGGATAAGTCCAATACACAATTTTCGTAGAAAGAATGCCGACTCCCGCTCCTGCCACTATATCGCTGAGCCAGTGACGGTTATTGAAAATTCGCGAAGCTCCGATCAGACTCGCCATCGTGTAACCGCCTACGCTTATCCAAGGAGATTGGTCGTTATATTCCTGATACAGAAATTCTGCCGCCACAAAAGCGGTCGCCGTGTGGCCGGACGGGAAAGAATTTTTGGCGCTCCCGTCGGGGCGAGTGCGCGAAGTCGTGTGTTTGATTGTATAAACGGCGCCCGTTTCTACCAAATTACTCAAACCGTAAAGAATAACCATATCTTTCAGTTTGTGCGTACTTTTTACGCCTGCAAGATTCAGAGTGAAAGCCGCGACGGCCGGCGAAAATTGAAAATAATCGTCTAATTTGTGTTGAAATGGGTAACCACGCTTATCCAACTCGCTCTGTGTAGAAGTATCTAAGTCTTTTAAATACTTGTTTTCCAAGGACATCAATCCATAAGTGAGCATCGATGAGGATATGGCTATCTTCGCCGTCATTTTCACAGGAAAAGATTTGCCTTTCAATTCCACAAGACTATCGGATGAAGCAGTTTCTTGTGCACGAAGTAAAGATCGAACACACAATAAAATCAGTATAAAAATCAGGAATCTGAGCATTTACGTTCTAATTTTAGGAAATGTTATTGAGTTCCTGATCAAAGCTTCGATATTTTCGGCTAAAGCCAACATCGAAGGATACACGGCGTCGGCTCCGGATTCCCACAAAAGTTTATCGGGCAAAGGCCCTGTGTTGACGGCAATTGTAAAAATTCCGGCGGCTTTTCCCGATTCGATTCCCAAAGGTGCATTTTCGATCACAAGCGCTTCGTCTGCGCGAACGTTTCCTTTTTTCAATCCCATTAAATAAGGTTCGGGATCAGGTTTTCCTTTGGTCACATCGAAGGCGGTGACCATCAATTCACGATTGAAAAATCCGGGATAATACTGCTCGATTTTATCGAACAGCGTTTTTTGTCCCGATCCGGTGACGATGATTCGTTGCAATCCCAGCGCTTTCACTTTCTCTAACACTTCCCATGCACCCGGCATTGGCTTGGATTCGGGATATTCCAAGGCTTCGAAGCGTTTGGATTTTTGCGTATAAAGCCGTTTGATTTCTTCTTCCGTAGCTGCACGTCCCAAATCACGATTAAAAAGCATCTCGATCGTGGAACGGCCGGTTCGTCCTTCATACAGGTAATATTCTGCTGCCGGAGCGTTGATTCCGGCAGCAGACATTGTTTCGTACCACGCTTGAGCGTGACTGGGCATGGAGTCGTATAAAACTCCGTCCATATCGAATAAAATTGCTTTGATCATCGTTGGATTGTTTCGCTTTACATGCAATGACAAAGGCATTAATAACCGGGTTTGTTCAATAATTTGAACATATTTTTCTTGTACGCTTCCACTCCCGGCTGATCGAAAGGATTGACTCCCAGCAAATAACCGCTGATTCCGCAAGCGCGCTCAAAGAAATAAAGCAGTTGTCCTACGTAATTCGCGTTCAATTCGGGAACTTCGATGCGGATATTGGGAACGCCACCGTCCACGTGGGCTTGCTGGGTTCCGAGTTCCGCCATTTTATTGACGTGATCGACGCGCCGGCCGGCGAGGAAATTCAAACCGTCCAGATCTTGCTCATCCTCCGGAACTTCGACGTGATGATCGGGCTGAGCGACGGAAATCACCGTTTCAAAAATACTCCGTTCGCCTTCCTGAATCCATTGTCCCATTGAATGCAAATCGGTAGTGAGATCGACGGAAGCGGTGAAAATACCTTTGTGCTCTTTGCCTTCGCTTTCGCCGTAAAGTTGCTTCCACCATTCGGATACGTAATGCAATTTTGGATTAAAATTAGCCAATATCTCGATTTTTTTGCCGCTTTTGTATAATTCGTTGCGAGTTGCTGCGTAAATTGCCGCCAAATTTTCGGCAAAAGGAACATCAGAGCTTGTCGCTTTTTCCATACTTACTGCTCCTTCAACCAATTGTTTAATGTCGATTCCGGCAACGGCGACCGGCAATAATCCTACCGGAGTGAGCACAGAAAAACGCCCACCTACATCGTCGGGAATGACGTAGGTTTTGTACCCTTCTTTGTCGGCCAAAGTGCGCAAGGCTCCGCGCGCCTTGTCGGTAATCGCTACAATACGTTCTTTCGCTTCCGCTTTTCCGGCAGCTTCTTCCAATTGTTTTTTCAAAATGCGGAAAGCCAGAGCCGGCTCGGTAGTTGTTCCGGATTTGGAAATATTAATGATTCCAAATTTCTTATTTTTCAAATAACCGGACAATTCGTACAAATAATCTTCCCCGATATTGTGACCGGCGTAAACCACGACCGGTTTTTTATTTTCCAAAACGTCAAACGAACCCGAAAGCGCTTCGATCACGGCCTTCGCGCCCAAATAACTTCCGCCGATGCCAACGACGACAACGACTTCGCATGTGGCGCGCAATTTATCGGCAGTAGCTTGAATATCAGCAAGGTCTGCTGAAGTGATGGAAGAGGGGAGAGGTACCCAGCCTAAAAAGTCGGAGCCTTTGCCGGTTTTTTGCTCCAATGCAAGATTGGCCGCTTCCGCCTGTTTTGCTTGTGCATATACTTGTTCTTGGGTGATAACGCCGAGAGTTTTGTCGATTTCTACTTTAATTTTTTTCATTACTGTGTGTATTTATTTAAATGTTTCCGTTAATTTCCGGATAGCCGGAACCGCCGATTTTCGTTCATACAGAACGGAATAGAGTGTGTCTAAAATCGGCAGATTGACTTGATACTGTTCATTGATTTCCTTGATACATTTCGTTCCGAAATAACCTTCGGCAATCATTTCCATTTCCAATTGAGCGGTTTTGACCGAATATCCTTTGCCGATCATCGTTCCGAAAATCCGGTTGCGACTGAAACGCGAATAAGCAGTGACTAATAAATCGCCCAAATAAACGGAATCGCAAATGTTTCGTTCCAAAGGATTTATAGAGTTGATGAAACGTTCCATTTCAACGATGGAATTAGACATGAGAATCGCCTGAAAATTATCGCCGTATTTTAAGCCATGGCAAATTCCTGATACTATGGCATATACATTCTTTAATACGGCGGCGTATTCGATCCCTGTAACATCTTGACTGGTGGATGTGCGGATAAAATGCGTATTAAACAGATCGGCGATCATTTTTGCCCGTTCTTCGTTGGTACATCCGATCGTCAAGTATGATAAGCGTTCCAGTGCAACTTCTTCCGCATGGCAAGGACCTCCCAAGATCGTAATATTATCTGCCGGACAATCGTAAAATTTCATGAAATAATCGGAAATGATCATGTTTTCGTCCGGGACAATGCCTTTGATGGCCGACACAAGGACTTTATCTTTCAACGAAACATGCAGTTTTTCCAAATGCTGTTTCAAAAAAGGAGAAGGAGTCGCCCAAATCAGCGTATCGCAATTTTCAACAATTTCGTTGATGTTGTCGTAAAAACAGATATTCTCAACGTTGAAATTCGCGCTGGTCAGATAATAAGGATTGTGTCCCAGCCGTTTAAATTCTTCGATTTGTTCGGGGCGGCGCATATACCAACTGAAATTGGTTTGCGTCATGGAAATAATTTTGGCAATAGCGGTCGCCCAGCTTCCACCGCCCATGATGCCTATTCTACCGGGTATATTCATAATTCGGGTCGCATTTGAGGAAACAATAAGACTTCTTGAATGGAGGTTTGCCCCGTCAGTAGCATCGCCAAACGATCCATGCCAATCCCCATTCCTGAGGTGGGAGGCATGCCGTATTCGAGTGCGCGCAAGAAATCCTGATCAATAAACATGGCTTCGTCATCGCCTTTTTCCGAAAGCTTTAGCTGTTCTTCAAAGCGGTCGCGCTGATCGATCGGATCGTTCAATTCCGAATAGGCGTTGGCCAATTCTTTGCCGTTGACCATCAACTCGAAACGTTCGGTCAGTTCGGGATTGTCGCGGTGGCGTTTGCACAACGGCGACATTTCGATCGGATAATCAATGATAAACGTAGGTTGAATGTATTTGCTTTCGCTGGTCGCGCCGAAAATTTCGTCGATCAATTTGCCTTTGCCCATTGTTTTGTCCTGTTCAATATGCAATTGTTTGCACACGTCGCGCAGTTGGTCTTCGTCCATTCCGGAAATGTCGATTCCCGTGTTTTCCTTAATCGCCTCGATCATCGTAACGCGGCGGAAAGGAGCTTTGAAACTAATCGTGTTTTCACCGACTTTCACTTCGGTCGTTCCCAGTACTTCGAGGCAAACCCGTTCCAGCATTTGTTCGGTGAAATTCATCATCCAGTGATAATCCTTGTAGGAAACGTAAATTTCCATCACGGTAAATTCGGGATTGTGCGTGCGGTCCATGCCTTCGTTGCGGAAATTCCGCGAAAATTCATAGACGCCTTCAAATCCGCCAACAATTAATCTTTTGAGATATAATTCGTTAGCAATACGAAGATACATCGGAATATCCAGCGCGTTGTGATGTGTGGTAAACGGACGAGCGGACGCTCCCCCCGGAATGCTTTGCAACACAGGCGTATCGACTTCGATATACCCGCGTTCGTTGAAAAAGTTCCGCATCGAATTGAAAATCTGCGTGCGTTTCAGGAAAATATCTTTCACGCCTTCGTTCACTACCAAATCGACATAACGTTGACGGTAGCGGAGTTCGGGATCTTTAAATTCGTCGTAAGCCACTCCATCTTTGTATTTGACGATCGGCAGCGGGCGCAAAGATTTAGCTAACACGGTTAATGTTTCCACGTGAACGGAAATTTCGCCCATCTGCGTACGGAAAACATAACCTTTGATGCCAATGTAATCGCCGATGTCCAACAATTTTTTGAACACGACGTTGTATAAATCTTTGTTTTCATCCGGGCAAAGATCGTCGCGCGAGATGTACAATTGGATTCTTCCGGTAGCATCCTGCAATTCGACAAACGAAGCTTTACCCATGATGCGACGGCTCATAATGCGTCCTGCGATAGAAACTTCCCGGCGCGGAGCATCGTCATTGAATTGACTTTTTATATCCTTTGCGTAAGCGGTAACGGGATATTCTGGAGCAGGATAGGGATTGATTCCCAGTTGGCGCAGTTCTTCCAGACTTTTACGTCTAAATTGCTCCTGCTCGCTTAGTTCGAGTGTATTCATTCTATTTTAAATTAAGAAATTGCCGACAAAGATACAACTTTGTCGGCAAATAGTAAATAGTAACAGGCAAATTTACCGTTTGATAAACTTGGTTGTTTGACTGCTTCCGTTGGGATAAATAGCTGTTACAAAATAAATTCCTTCGGAAAGATCTTTCACCGAAATTGTATTTTCAGTAGCTTTCTTGACCAATTTTCCGGCAACGGAACGGATTTCGACCGAAGCGACCGGCTGGTAGGTCGAAAGCATTAATTGGTCGTATGCCGGATTGGGATAAACCAGCAATTGCGAAGCATTCACATAAAGATCGTTGATAGCCGTGATCTTGCAAGTAGAAGAAGGCGTCACTTCGTAATATTTTACGCCATTATCTCCGGTAGTATAAGTACTGCTTGCATCCCAACAAATGCTTTTGTTAGTCGAAAGATCGCCGGTTTGCGCTTTATTCGTTTCCGGATTGCCGTTGTTGATCACCACTCCAATAGTGGAAGCAGTAATATTGGATATAGTAATGGAGTGATATCCGTCGGCATCCTTGATCATAGTTTGTCCGGGCCAAACGCCGCCGGTATAGTTGGTTTGATCGTTGCTTAAATCCCAAGCCCAGATCTTAACTGTACTCCAGTCGCTTGGAGCCTTGAAGCGGATTTGAATCCTTCCGATCGGTTTTTCCGGATCGACGCTGATTGTCTTACAAGGCGTTCCGGTGTTCAGCTTGGTGTAATACGCCCAGCCGCTGCCGCTGCAAGCCAAGGTGTATCCGTTGCCCGGTTCGCCGCTCCAGTCGCCGATGCGGCAAATCAAACTTCCGCATTTTCCGGTACCGACCGATTCGTAGTAACCGCTGGTATTCGTTACTTTTACATCCGAGTTGCTATTTAAACCGACGGCTTTCCGCGCGGCAATCATCTTCTGAATGTTGTTTTTTTGCGCCACCCAATGTTCCCAGAAAACGCAGGGAATACCCGGCGACGATAATAAAAAGGCATAAGCCTTGGCTAAATCGCCTTTGTAAGACCAGTTGCCGGTGTGATGCGATTCTGCCGTATCGTGATTATCGACAAAAGTAACAGCGTATTGGCGCGTGTTGGGATGGTGCATATAGCCTGCCGGACGGGCTACGCCGTCGGCCTGCCATGCCAAAAGACCATAATTCGATCCGCCGCCCCATTTAGTCAACTGATCATGAACGGCAAAATCGAAAACCATCGAAGTTTTATCGGTAGCATTGACCCATGCATTGAGAGCATCGTAATTTGAGTCGTAATATTCGCCTACCGACAGATAGCCTCCGGCAGCATTATTGTATTCTTTGGTAAATTTTGGGTCGTAACCTTTGACCAAATCTAATCGCCATCCGTCGTAACCGATTTCGTTTTTCAGGAATTTCATGTATTCCTTGATGGCTGAGCGAACGTAAGACGTGTTATGATCCAAGTCGCGCGCTGCGGCATAACCGCCCCACGTATTAATATCATGATCCCAATTCCAGTCGTAATTGTTACTCAATTGTAATCCGGGATCTAAATTTGCCGCACGGTCTTTAGCTTCATCGTCCTTACAAATGTGGGTCGAAAGGAGTTGATAGTTTGTATATCCCGCGCCATAGTTATCTTCGGTAAAAGTAACCCACGATTTGCCTGCGCGATGATTCAAAACCAAATCGGCAAGCACTTTAGCGCCTCCTTCATGCAAAGAGCGTATCAAGGTTTGTAACTGCGATTTGCTTCCCCACGAGCTGATTTGATTAGACCATTGATAAGGATGATAACCCATATTGGATGCGCCTCCGCCTTCACCCATAGCCGACGGCGGTAACCAGACCAGATCGAAATAAGCCGAAAGTTCTTTCGCTTGATCGTTCAATTGCACCCATTTGGTTTGACTGTGGGAGTTCCATGCGAATGCTTGTATCATGACATCGGTAGTTGCCAGAGGTACTTGAGCTTTTGAAACTCCGATCGATAAAAACAACAGGATCAAAATTAATCCTTGCTTTGTCTTGGAATAAATTTTCATGTTTAGATTTATTTTTAGTGAATTATTAAGCTTTTGCACTTCCAAATGTATAGATTTTTTGTGGAATTTGAAAATTTTTTTTGCCGGAATGAAGTGTGAAGTAGGAAATCAGCTTGATTTATTTCGTTTAAGTTATTTGGAATTAATATGTTATATATTTTGGAATTAGATTAAAAAGTAAAAGGAGGGGGTTGATTTGGATTTGTATGTTTAGAAAAATTACTTTTTTGACGTTGCCTTCGGGGGATTGGGAGATTAGGATTT
>JAISKG010000128.1 GCA_031261015.1 Dysgonamonadaceae bacterium
AGCGTATTCGTAACGATACGAAGGCGTTTTGAGTTTCTCAAACATCTCAGCAATCAGTGTATTACCTCGACTTAATGTATTGAGCAGTTCTTTCTCCTGCAAAACCCGCATCTGCTGAATGGCTATTTGATTTAATTTTATCAACCGTTCCTGTTGTGGAAGTCCTTCAAAATCCTCAAATAAATTATTTCTTCTAAAAATCCCTTGCATTTTTCCCAATTTTCCCGTACGTTTGTTCCTCAATTTTTACAATTCAAAATCAAATCAAAAACAATTCAATATGGATGCAAAAGAAGAAAAACTACCCGGATTACCCGAAAATGCCAACCGGGAATTGAAAGAAGGTGAAGAGTATCAACCTATTATGTCGCCGTTGAAGCAGTATCGCGAGGTGACGCCTTGGTCGGTCGTTTGGGGCGTTTTAATGGCGATCTTGTTTTCGGCTGCCGCAGCTTATTTAGGATTGAAAGTCGGCCAAGTATTTGAAGCTGCTATTCCCATTGCGATTATCGCCGTAGGTTTGTCTTCTTTGAGAAAAAACACTTCCTTGGGCGAAAATGTGATCATTCAGTCGATTGGAGCCTGTTCGGGCGTGATTGTCGCCGGAGCGATTTTCACCTTGCCGGCGTTGTATATTTTACAGGCAAAATATCCCGAAATCACCGTCAATTTTATCGAAGTATTTCTTAGTTCGCTGTTGGGCGGCATTTTAGGAATCCTTTTCCTGATTCCATTCCGGAAATATTTTGTTTCGGATATGCACGGCAAATATCCATTCCCCGAAGCAACTGCAACTACGCAAGTGCTGGTTTCGGGCGAAAAAGGTGGAAATCAAGCCAAGCCATTGATCATAGCTGGATTAATCGGAGGATTGTACGATTTTATTATTGCCACATTTGGCGCTTGGTCGGAAGTTTTTACTACAAAAATAACCGCAGTAGGAGCCGTCGTTGCCGCTAAAACTAAATTGGTTTTCAATATTAATATAGGCGCGGCCGTGCTCGGACTGGGTTATATCGTCGGACTGAAATACGCGGCGATTATTTGCGCAGGTTCGGCTCTTGTATGGTTTGTTATCATACCGGTTTTGCCGTATATAAGCGAAAATTTTATACACATTATCAACCCGATTTACGGCGGAGCCGCTCTTGCGACGGTAGAACCTGAAGTCATTTTTAAGGAATTTGCCCGTCATATCGGCATCGGCGCCATTGCGATGGCCGGCGTAATCGGCATTATTCGCTCGTGGAGTATTATTAAAGGTGCGGTAGGTTTGGCTGCAAAGGAAATGAGCGGAAAAGGCAAAACCGTAACGACCGAAACGAAACGTACTCAACGTGATATTTCTATGAAAATCATAGGGATCGGAACGGTGATTGCTTTGCTCGTTACCTTCATTTTCTTTTGGTTTGGAGTCGTACATAATTTGCTTTTTGCCGTGATCGGCATTTTGATCGTGGCTGTGATCGCTTTTCTTTTTACTACGGTGGCAGCCAATGCAATTGCCATTGTAGGCACCAATCCGGTTTCGGGTATGACACTGATGACATTGATTTTAGCTTCGGTGATTCTGGTTGCCGTAGGCTTGAAAGGCCCCGGTGGAATGGTGACGGCTATGATCATTGGCGGCGTAGTGTGTACCGCGCTTTCGATGGCCGGCGGTTTTATTACCGACTTGAAAATCGGCTATTGGCTGGGTAGCACTCCGAAAAAACAGCAAAGTTGGAAATTTCTCGGAACGCTTGTTTCAGCGGCTACTGTGGGCGGCGTGATGATTATTTTGAATAAAACTTACGGATTTGTGCCCGACGCCGTTCATACCAATCCTTTGGTTGCGCCTCAAGCCAATGCCATGGCGGCGATCATCGATCCTTTGATGTCGGGAAGCGGCGCGCCTTGGGTGCTTTATGGTATCGGCGCGGTTATTGCCATATTGCTTACGGTTTTCAGAGTACCGGCGCTGGCTTTCGCATTAGGTATGTTTATTCCGTTTGAATTAAATATTCCCTTGCTTGTGGGTGGAGCTATCAGTTGGTATGTATCAAGTCGTTCCAAAGATGAATTGTTGAATACTGCCCGTCAGGAAAAAGGAACTCTGTTGGCTTCGGGTTTTATTGCCGGCGGCGCATTGATGGGAGTTGTAAGCGCGACTATCAAATATGTGCAAACGAATTTGGCTGACAAAGAAATTCTTGCACAGGGATTAAGTCGCGTTTCCGAAGATCCGGTAATTCAAGAAGCTGTAACAGGAATCAATAATCATTACAGTTTTATGATTCATTCATGGGCGGAAACCAACGGAGCCGTCTGGCTCGGACTTGGAATGTATGCTTGTTTGATTGTCTATTTCATTTGGGACAGTATGCGTGCAAAAAAAGCATAAACTCATGAGTAACAAGGGGAAAACAATCACATATAAAGAAGCTTTCCGGCGTTTGCAGGAAATTCAAGGCCTGATCGAAAGTAACCGATTGGATGTGGACGAACTCAGCGGAATCTTGAAAGAGGCTTCTTCGCTGCTGAAAATCTGCAAAGATCAATTGTTTACGGTCAGCGAAGAAACGAAAAAGATTTTGGAGAGTATCGAGTAAATCGTGTTGGATCAACAAAATATCATGTATCTGCCGGGCGTTGGCCCCAAAAAGGCGGAAGTGCTCCGAAGAGAGCTGGATATGGTTTCTTGGGAAGATTTGATTTATTATTTTCCCTATAAATATATCGACCGGAGTAAGATTTTCACTATCCGGGAGATCAACGGTTCGATGCCTTATATCCAACTCAGGGGAAAGATCCATCATTACGAAACGTTGGGCGAAGGAAGCGCGCGGCGTTTGACGGCCGTTTTTTATGATGGAACCGGTAATATTGAGTTGGTGTGGTTCCGGAATATCAAGCAAATTCAAAACACGTATAAAGTGGGAACCGAATATATTTTGTTCGGAAAACCCACTTTGTTCAGTCATAGATTGAATATAGCGCATCCCGAACTGGAAACGGAAGACAAGTTTTTTCAAGGGGAAGTGGGTATTCAAGGACAGTACAACACGACCGAAAAGATGAAAAATGCCTTCCTGCACTCGCGTGCTATTCAACGTCTGATAGCCGCTGTGCTGGAAAACATTAAATCGCCTTTGCCCGAAACGCTTAACAAAGAAATCATTGAGCAAGCGCACCTGATCAATCTGGACGAAGCAATCCGGAATATTCATTTTCCGAAATCGCCCGATTTACTCCGCAAAGCACAGTACCGTTTGAAATTTGAAGAGCTTTTTTATCTGCAACTCAATATTTTACGAGTCACTAAATACCGCGAAAAACGTTTGGGTGGATTTGTGTTTCAAAGGGTAGGAGAGTATTTCAACCGTTTTTATCATCAAAATCTGCCTTTTGAACTGACGAATGCACAAAAACGAGTGATCAAAGAAATTCGTCAAGACATGAACAACGGCAGGCAGATGAATCGTTTACTGCAAGGCGATGTAGGCAGCGGAAAAACGTTAGTCGCTCTCTTGTCCATGTTGATTGCTTTGGATAACGGTTTTCAGGCCGCTTTGATGGCGCCGACCGAAATTTTGGCGACGCAGCATTATGAAACTATCAAAGAATTACTTCAAGGATTGGATGTAGAAGTTTCTATTTTAACTGGTTCTACAAAGAAAAAGGAGCGCGAAAAACTCTTGCCCGCTCTCAAAGAAGGTAAAATTCAAATTTTGATCGGCACGCACGCGTTGATCGAAGGTCCCGTAGAATTTCATAATTTGGGAATGGTGGTGATCGACGAGCAACATCGCTTCGGCGTAGCTCAACGCGCCAAGTTGTGGAAAAAGAACGCGATACAACCGCATATTTTAGTTATGACCGCCACGCCCATTCCTCGCACGTTGGCGATGACACTCTACGGCGACCTCGATGTTTCGGTGATCGACGAACTTCCTCCGGGACGTAAACCGGTGAAAACCATCCATGTATATAGCGCGAAACGGAATAACTTATACGAATCGGTGCGCAAACAATTGCAGCAAGGCCGGCAAGTTTATATCGTCTATCCTTTGATCGAAGAAAGCGAAAAAATGGACTTGAAAAACTTGACCGAAGGTTTTGAAATCACGAAAGAAATTTTCCCCGAATATCAGGTTTGTATGATTCACGGAAAAATGAAATCTGCTGAAAAAGAAGCGGAAATGCAAAAATTTGTATCGGGCGAAACGCAAATTATGGTAGCGACTACGGTGATCGAAGTAGGCGTAAACGTTCCGAATGCTTCGGTGATGATCATCGAAAACGCCGAACGCTTCGGCTTGTCGCAGCTGCACCAATTACGGGGCAGGGTAGGGCGTGGAGCCGATCAATCGTTTTGTATCCTGCTCACTAAATACGAATTATCCGAAAATACACGCAAACGCATGTCGATTATGACCGAAACCAACAACGGCTTCATTATCGCCGAAGAAGACCTGAAACTTCGCGGTCCCGGCGACATCGACGGTACGCAGCAAAGCGGAATCGCCTTTAACCTGAAAATTGCCAATCTTTCGCACGACGGACAAATTTTGCAGTTAGCCAGAGATATGGCGCAACAAGTTCTCGAAGCAGATCCGTTGTTGCAGCAGTCCCAGCACGCTGTTTTGAATCAGCAATTGAAAAAGTTGAATCAGAACCGGCAAATGGGGTGGTTTATGATCAGTTGAGCTATTTGCTTGACTTATTGGGATACGAAAATGCAATAAAATGGTACTTGCTTGATCTTTTCCTGAACAAAATGAAGGGGATAAATGTTATATCTACAATGAAATCCAATTTTCTATCATCTAAATTAATTTTATTCTCATGAAAACAAAAATTCGTGTTTATGGAAAAGATCAGAATCGTACGGCATTAGGAATTGTTAATGCCTACGTGAAATTAAACCCTCAAGCAACTGTGTCTGAATTGCAACAAGCATTCCCTCAGTCGCTTAACACTGTTGGTAAAGCGAAAGAACTCATTTTACCTGTCAGCGAAGCTAACAAACACGCCAATGAATTTTTCGATGCTCCGGAAGATTTTATCACCTTGCACGACGGCCAACAAGTGACTTTGAAGTACCTGTGGGTCAAAGCTGCTTTCGATGCTATCCGGGAACATGCCCTGCAATACGGTATCGACGTGGCGAAAATTACCGAAACTCCACCTTTCAAAGAAGGTTCCTTCCGTTTGGAAATGGTCGATGAAAAAGCTCCGGTTCATCATGCCACTCATGCTTCTGCTGCTCCGGAAGCTGCTTGTGTGGTTCCGGAAACGAAAAAGAAAAAATGTTGCTGGTTATGGTGGCTTTTGGGACTTTTATTGTTGGCTTTGTTGTTATTCCTCTTGTGCAGAAAATGTTGCCGTCACGAATCTTGCGACGTAACTCCCATCGAAACAGGCATCATCAACGCAAGCGACCGTTTGTCGGGGAAATATGTTCCTTATCAAGAAGAACGACTCAGTCAGAGTATTTTGGATACCAACGATTCGTTAAAAGTGGTTTATCCGACGGGTGAAATAATTCCTATCAAATTGCCGCACAGCGATACGACAATTTACGTAGGTTCGTTGAGCACGGAAGCCGAATTGTATCATTTCCTCAGTCAACATACGCCGGTTTACACCAACGAAAAAGAAGGCTGGATCACGATGGATCGCACGTATTTTCAATTCAATTCCACTCAATTGGATGAAAATGCAACGAATCAGGTAAAAAATATCGCAATGATCCTGAAGGAATTTCCGAAAGCTAAAATCAACGTTGCAGGCTTCACCGATTATTTGGGAACGCCGCAAGCCAATTTGGATGTCTCCAGAGAAAGAGCGATGGCGATTAAAAATCAATTGATTAGTGACAAAACACCAGCCGAAAATATTGTGGAAGCTAAAGGTTACGGCAGCGAATTTCCGGTTTGCACCGGCGAGGATGCACTTTGCCGCGCAAAGAACCGTCGCGTAGATATTAAAGTGGTGAGCGAATAAAAAAACAAACGAGAAACGAATAAAACAAATGTAGGGGCGAAAAATTTTCGCCCCTATGTTATTCTTCCCATCGCCGCAGAATTTCCGAATAAACAACTGCTCGCTTCACCTCTTCCAAATCCCGAACATTCAACAAAGGATCCTCATATTCTTCTATATGAATCGGTTGTTCAACCTCTTTTTCCGGTACATACAACGAAGAAACGGTTTCTTTTTTCCTCGATGCAAAAATTGTAGTCATCGACGGTTGTTCAGGCTTCGTTTGTTTCACTGGTTTTGGCTTCAAAACCTCGCCGGCCTTTCGTCCCGGAAGCATTGTTCGCGCAGTTTCTTCCTTCTTTTTCTTATTGTTACCTCGCGTTACCGAAATCACGATAGCGCCCAAAATCACAATTAAACCAATATAATCCGAAAAGTTTTCCATAAAAATCGTATTTTTGCACTCCAAAAGTAAGAAAAAAAATCAATGAATGCACGAAGATTTAATAAAAAAATATTAGGGATGACCTCGCGGCCACCCCTAACCCATTTAACCAAAACCTTAACTATGAAAAAATTTTACGTTTTTCGATAACAAAGGTAAAGAGTTTTTTTGAATCTGCAACCCTTTTCAGAAAAAAATATCGCCGTTTTAGTTAAATAAAGTTAATGAAAAGAAATTCATATTTTATAATAAACAAATAAAATGTACAATAAAAAAGAAATAAATAACTTAATGAAAGAGGATTACATAAAGAAATTGTATATCGAAACCTACGGTTGTCAAATGAACGTGGCTGACAGCGAAGTTGTAAGATCCATTCTGGAAATGGACGGATTTGAGTGTACCGAACAGATCAACGAGGCCGATTTAATTTTGGTGAACACTTGTTCGGTGCGCGACAATGCCGAGCAAAAAGCGCTTTCGCAACTCCAATATTTCCAATCGCTCAAAAAGAAAAACAAAAAATTGATCGTGGGCGTGCTGGGTTGCATGGCCGAACGCGTGAAAGACGAATTGATCCGGGCGCATCACGCCGACTTGGTTGTCGGCCCCGATTCGTATATGGATCTTCCCAACTTGATCGGGATGGTGGAGAAAGGTGAAAAAGCGATCAACGTGGAATTGTCAACAACCGAAACGTACAAAGATGTGCTGCCAATGAAATTGTCCGGCGTGAAAATCTCCGGATTTATCTCGATTATGCGCGGCTGCAACAATTTTTGCACGTACTGCATCGTACCTTACACGCGCGGCCGGGAGCGCAGTCGCGAAATTCAAAGCATTTTGAACGAACTTCACGCTTTGCAAACGCAAGGATACAAAGAGGTGACTTTGCTTGGGCAAAACGTCAATTCTTACTATTATAATCATGGAGGAGCTGCCATTGATTTTCCCGAATTGATGGAACGCGTAGCTTTGGAAGCTCCCGAAATGCGGATTCGTTTTACTACTTCGCATCCGAAAGATATGAGCGACAAACTCTTACATGTCATTGCCGCTCATCCGAATATTTGCAAGCAGATTCATTTGCCGGCACAATCGGGCAGTTCGCATATTCTCCAAACGATGAACCGCAAATATACGCGCGAATGGTACCTCGATCGCATCGCTGCCATCCGGAGAATCGTGCCGGAAGCTGCCATTTCGACCGATCTTTTTTGCGGCTTTCCATCTGAAACGGAAGATGACCATCAACAAACGCTTTCACTGATGCGGGAAGTCGGCTTCGATTCGGCTTTTATGTTCAAATATTCGGAACGACCAGGCACTTACGCCGCCAAACATTTGCCCGACGATGTGCCGGAAGCCGAGAAAATCCGCCGACTGGAAGAAATCATCGCTTTGCAATTGGAACTATCGCTGATGCGCAACCGCGCCGACATCGGACAAGTTCAGGAAGTATTAGTCGAAGGATTTTCCAAGCGTTCTCGCGAACAATTATTCGGACGAACTTCTCAGAATAAAGTCGTTATCTTCGATAAAGCCGGATTTCGCGTAGGCGATAAAGTCCGGATTCAAATTGAAGACGCCAGTGCAGCCACGCTTTTCGGTCGCCTGATATAAGTTAAATAATATTAAAAAATAGTTATTTCCACAAATATTCCGTTATTTTGCAGCATATTTGGGTGTGTTATGTCCTGTGATCAAATTAAGTAGCTGAAAATGAGTAAACAAAGTCGTGTAAAGCCCTTACGGTTTGTCAATGCAAAAATAACAGCTACCATCAGTATTTCTCTGGTTTTGTTTCTATTCGGAATCGTTTTGTTGTTGTCGCTGTTTACCAACAACTTTTCGAATTACATGAAGGAAACAATGAGTTTCGATTTGCTGCTGGAAGATTCCATAAGCGACGACCAAATTGCGCACTTACAAGACCGGTTGAACCAAACGGAATTTGTGAAATCGACACAATATATTTCTAAGGAGGATGCGGCGAAGCAAATCGGAATGGAATTGGATCATCAGGTGGAAGATTTCCTCGGCTTCAATCCGCTACCGGCTATTATCGCCGTTAATTTTTACTCTCAATATGCGAATAGCGACAGTTTGAGCCGAATTCAAATGCAATTGAAAGGTTTTTCCTCGTCGATTAAAAGCATGGACTATCAAGAAGAATTATTGGATATGGCAAACGACAATCTGCGGCGAATTGCCATTTTCGTTTTATTGTTTGCTTTACTGCTGTTGTTCATTTCTTACGCTTTGATTAGCAGCACAATCCGGTTGATGATTTATTCCAAACGTTTTTTGATTTACACAATGCAATTGGTTGGCGCCAAGCGCAGTTTCATTCGCCGGCCGTTTGTCCGTTCAAATTTGCTTTTGGGAATACTGGCCGCTTTCCTTGCTTGTGGATTGCTTGCCGGATTATTCTATTATCTCAGCCGGAAAATACAAGATATTCTATTGTATATCAATTGGGAAAGTCTGGCGATCACCGGTGCTTGCCTGTTGGTTCTGGGAATTTTAATTGCTTGGATTTCAACACAATTAGCAGTTAACAAATACCTGCGAATGGAACGGGAGACTTTAAATTACTATTGAAAATGAACGAATTAAAAAATAAAACAATGAATAAAGAACAACATTTCGCATTCGGAAAAGAAAATTTTATCTGGTTGGCCATTTCGATAGCCGTCATTATTTTAGGGTTCATTTTAATGTCGGGCGGAAAAACGACGGAAGAAACCGGGTTCGATCCGCGTATTTTCGACATGCGGCGAATCGTCGTCGCTCCCATCATTACCTTGAGTGGATTTGCACTGATTATTTTTGCCATTTTGAAAAAATCTAAATAAATATAATTAAATGAGCATTTTACATACAATTATTATTGCCATAGTTGAAGGACTAACCGAGTTTCTTCCGGTTTCGAGCACCGGTCACATGATTATTACCGAAAGTTTGCTGGGCGTTGAGCCGAGCGAGTTTGTGAAGGCATTTACCGTCATCATCCAGTTCGGCGCCATTTTGTCGGTACTGGTTCTCTATTGGAAACGCTTTTTCCAAACTTGGGATTTTTATTGGAAATTACTGATCGCATTCCTGCCGGCCGCTATCTTTGGATTTCTATTCAGTGATAAGATCGACGAATTGCTGGAAAGCGTTACCGTAGTCGCCATCATGCTGATCGTTGGCGGAATTTTCATGCTTTTTGTGGATAAAATTTTTCAAAAAACATCGGCCAATCAACGCATTACACCGAGACGAGCTTTGGTTATCGGCTTGTGTCAGTGCGTGGCCATGATTCCGGGAGTTTCGCGCTCGATGGCAACGATCGTTGGCGGAATGTCGCAACGGCTCACGCGTAAAACGGCTGCCGAATTTTCATTCTTTCTGGCTGTGCCGACGATGTTTGCCGCATCGGCTTACAAACTGTATAAACTTGTCTGCAATCCTGACAGTCAACAAATTTTACTGGATAATCTCAATTTGTTGATTATAGGAAATGTAGTTGCATTCGTTGTGGCTATCCTCGCCATTAAATTTTTCATTGAATACGTGAGTAAATACGGATTC
>JAISKG010000163.1 GCA_031261015.1 Dysgonamonadaceae bacterium
TCCTCCAAAAAATGCATCTTCTTTCCGTTCAATCATCGAAGTGCTTGCATCTTGAATTTTTGCATACGGGAAAGGATATTCCGGATTATTTTCTCCGCACAGAAACTCGTATGGAGAAGGCAATTGTTGTGAAATATTCGCAATTAAACGTTCATAATCGGCGCGGGGAACGCCTATGTCCGCGTCATCGTCCCAAGGGATAAATCCTTGGTGACGAACGGCTCCCAACTGTGTGCCGGCTAAAATGTAATAACGAATATGATGTTCCTTACAAAGCTGATCGAAAGCCAATAAAATATCCAAAATGCGTAATTGCAGCGGTCGAATGTCGTAAGAGGCCATCTCAATATAAATTAGCGGGAATATGTTGTTGCGCTTGTTGAAAATCTTCAACCGTATCCAATTCCATGGAAAAAAGCGAAGTGGTATCAATCGCATACATTTCGGCGCCTTCGCGAATCAAGTTTTCAAAAGCTACTTCATAAAAAACCTTGGTTTGCTGTTGCCCGACGATCAGTTTTTCTAATTCGTTAAATAGCAGTTGCACAAACGATTGCGACATTTTTTCTATGCCGGTTGATTCGCCGGCTGCTTGTTCGATCGAGCAGGTTTTACTGATCGCTGTGATCCGGTTGTGCGCATCTGTCACGATTTTCATTTCTTCTTCTCCTAAAGGATGGCGGTTGAAAACCAAAGCATTAGAATAAGGAGAGGCTAATAATTCGGAAATAATTTGCGGATCGAAAAGTATATCACTGTCTAACAATAAAATATCTGTGTCGTGAACCGCTGCATGAGCCAACCACAACGAATAAATATTGTTCGTCGATTCGTAATGTTCATTGTGAATCCAAGTCACCGGCAAATTGGGATAGTGCGAAGCGACAAAATCTTCGATCTGCGTATGAAGATAGCCTGTAACAATCACTAAATCATTGATTTGATTGGCAATCAACGCATCAATTGTTCGTTGCAAAAGACTGCGCGAACCGATTTCGAGCAGGCATTTCGGACGGTTGTCCGTCAGAGGGCGCAGGCGCGAAGCCATTCCGGCGGCTAAAATAATCGCTTTCATTGGCCGGCAGTTTGAACAATAATGTCGATCACTTGCCGGTTGACGTCCGGAGCGCCGAGCGTGATCCGCAAATGCGAGCGAAGCCCTTCTTCGTTCATAAATTTGACCACAATATTTACTTGAGCAAAAGCTTCTTGCAATTTTTCTTTCAATTCGATCGGATATTTAATCAAAATAAAATTGGCGTCGGAATGATACACTTTAAAACCCGGAAGCGAACCTAATTTTTCGCGGTATAATTCTTTATCTTTCTGCATCAGAGCAGCTTTCCCAGAATAAAAATCGGTCGATTGCAAGGCGGCAATCCCCACTTTTTCCGATAAGATATTGAATCCCAAATACATCGTGCTGAATCCGTCGAAAGGCTTCAAACTGTCGCCCATAAAAGCGTAACCCAAACGAAGTCCCGGCAATCCGTAAAATTTGGAAAAAGTACGCACAATCAGCAAATTGGGAAATTCCTTGATTAACGGCGCAATGTACGATATATCCTGTTGATTAAACAACGTATAGGCCTCGTCGATAACGACGATCGTTTGCGGATCGACATGCGATAAAATATCTTTTATTTCGGCTAATGTAAGCGAGTTACCCGTCGGATTATTCGGACTTGCCAGCAAAAGCATATCCGGCTTTTCCTCGTGAAGCAAACGTTTGATTTCCGGCAAATCGTATTTAAATGTATCTCCCTCTTCATAAATAGGATACAAGATGGTAGTCCCGTTCACCTCATCGGCGATGGATCTGTAATACCACCAAGAATAAGCCGGAATCAAAATTCGCCGCTGCCTGTGCCCTTGACTTAAAAAGCAGTGAATCACTTCTTTAAGAATACTTTCACCCCCATAACCCAAAATCACGTTTTTTTCGGGAACTCCGTACATCTCAGCAATATACTGTGATAATTCACTTTTAATTCCTCGTTGAAAACAGCGAGTGTAATGCGTAAATTCGATTGGCAAAAAATTTTGAATCGTTTCTTCAACCAAAGGCGCTACTTCAAAATTGTATTCGTTTCTATCTAAATAAATTAAATGAGTGTTACTCATAGGAAAATAATGTTAGTGTAAACCGGCTGCAAAGTTAATAAAATATTATGAATTCGATTTCCGTTTTTCTATGGTTCTATGGTTACTTGAGATATTGATCGATTCCTTTTTCACACCAAACAGCTTTTTTATCCCGTTTATCATGATAATAATCAAAATTTTTCTCTTTATTCTGCATATATAAATCATTATGCCACAAATGATAAACAATGCCGGAAAATTTCAAGTACAATCGTTTCACTCCACTATTGACCATGCGGGAAACAAAATCGTAATCTTCGCCGCCCCAACCTTCAAAAAATTCATCGTAGCCATTGATCTTGAGGAAATCTTCTTTCCAAAAAGACATGTTGCAACCTAATCCGGCTATTTTATTTTTCTTGTAACGAGGAGCAAAATAGCTGCTTAAAGCCAAGCAATGCAAGGCGTTAATCCGGCGCAGCAATCCGCGGGAAAACAAATTTAACCGGGGTAATTTGCCTGTTTTACAACATTCATCGGTCAATTGTTCCGTCAAATTGACCCGGCCTCCTTTTAAATAATATCCTTTTCTTGCAAAATGCAAATGATCGGCGACAAAATCGCGATGCAATATCAAATCCCCATCAATCTCGATAATGTATTCATAATGAGAAGCTGCCACGGTTTTATTCCGCATCATGGCCAACCGGAAACCTTCGTCTTCCTGCCAGATATGAATCAATGGAACAGGAAAGTTTTCCTGAAAAGACTCGATTAAATGACGTGTTTCTTCTTTCGACCCGTCGTCGCCGATAATCACTTCGGCAGGCAATACCGATTGTCTTGCAATACTTTGCAAACAGAGATTCAAGGCGTCCGGCCGGTTATAAGTTGAAACGATAAGTGAAACTTGAGGAGATTTATTTTCCATTACCCGCTTTTTTGAATAAAAGTATTTATTTTTCTATGATTAGTGCTTTTGCCATAGATTTCTTGTCAAAAATAATATTATTTTCCGAATTTTCAAAACGAATGTAATTCCGGTTCGCAGAAAAAATACTACTTTTGTAAATCAATTTCAGAATTAATAATTCAATCATAAAAGCTATTTTTGCACTTATATACGAACAGTTAAGCGGTTATTATCCCGCCGCCGAAATCCGGTCGCTCGCGTTCCGGATACTCGAAGTCGTGTGCCACAAAGACCGGCATCGCCTGTGGATGGACAAAGATACGCAATTATCTCGAAACGAAGAGGAGCAAGTGCGTGCAATGCTGGAAGACTTGCGGAAATACCGGCCGGTTCAGTATATTTTGGGTGAAACCGAGTTTTACGGATTGCCATTTCGCGTTGACGATCGCGTTTTGATTCCCCGTCCCGAAACCGAAGAGTTAATTGAGTGGATTCTTGCAGACGTTTCCGAATCGCCAAAAACCGTGTGGGACATTGGTACGGGATCGGGATGTATTGCTGTTGCATTAGCAAAACATTTTCCCGAAGCAACGACGTATGCCTCTGATATTTCGGAAGATGCGTTGGTAGTTGCGCGGCAAAATGCGGAAGACAATCAAGTGAATGTCCATTTTTTTCAGCAAGACGTTTTAAAAGATTTGCCGTCGTTTCCGGCTTCTTTTTTTGATGTCATCGTCAGTAATCCGCCCTACGTCACGCTTTCCGAACGCAACGGGATATCGCCCAATGTATTAAACTACGAGCCGCATCAAGCTTTGTTTGTTTCCGACGATCGCCCGCTGCTGTTTTACGAACGAATTGCCGGCGTTGCCCAAACGTTTTTGAAGCCCAACGGCCGGCTCTTTTTTGAAACGAGCGCGCTTTACGGGCAAGCAACGGCTGAGATGCTCCGGCAAAAAAATTATAAGGTAACATTAAAAAAAGATCTTTCGGGGAAAGATCGCATGATTTGGGCTAAACTATGATAAAAATAACTTATAATCAAGCTATTAAGCAATTAGCCGCGTATTGCAGCCGCGCGGAACGGTGTGTTCAGGATGTCAAAACAAAAATGTCTCGCTGGGAATTAGTGCCGGAAGAGCAAGAAAAATTGCTTCAATATCTGCAAAAAGAAAATTTTTTGGACGAGGCACGTTATTGTCGTGCGTTTGTACATGATAAATCGCGATATAATGCTTGGGGTGTATATAAAATCACTTATAAATTGAAGAAAAAACGGATTTCAGAAGCGTTGATTCGAGAAGCTTTGCAAGGATTGGATACGGAAGCGAACCGGGAGCAATTGCAGCGCATTTTGCAGCAAAAAAGCCAAGCGATTAAAGGGAAAGATGCTTGGGAAGTGCGGCAAAAATTGATACGGTTTGCGACGGGACGAGGATTTGCTTTGGAGGAGATTGATGAGGCATTTATTCGCCTTGGTTGCAGCAATTTACCTTGATTACGAAATCGGGCTTGCGATTCTTTCCTCGCTATTTTCCAAAAATATTCTTACCTTTGTTTTTCATAACAAAGAAAGAATATGAAAAAAACATTTTTGATTTTGACTTGCCTCGTTTCGATGGCTCCTACATTTGCGTGTACTAATCTGTTAGTGGGGAAAAAAGCTTCGATCGACGGCTCTACCATGGTGACTTACAATGCCGATTCGTATGCCTTGTACGGTGAGTTATATCATTATCCGGCAGCAAAATATGCTCCCGGTACAATGCTGGATGTGTACGAATGGGATACCGGTAAATTTCTGGGAAAAATTCCGCAAGCGGCCGAAACGTACAATGTGATCGGCAATATGAACGAACATCAGCTTTGCATCGGCGAAACAACTTTCACCGGCCGTCACGAATTGGCCGATTCAACCGGAATTATCGACTACGGAAGTTTGATTTATATCACGCTTCAACGTGCGAAAACCGCTCGTGAAGCCATCCGTTGCATGACCGATTTGGTGGCTAAATACGGTTATTACAGTGAAGGTGAATCGTTTTCGATCGTCGATAAAAACGAAGTTTGGATCATGGAAATGATTGGCAAAGGCGCGGGAAATAAAGGCGCGGTTTGGGTGGCCGTCCGCATCCCCGACGATTGCATTGCGGCTCACGCCAATCAGTCGCGCATCCATCAATTCCCATTGAATGATCCGCAAAACTGTATGTATTCAAAAGACGTTATTTCGTTTGCCCGCCAGAAAGGATACTTTTCGGGGAAAGACAAGGATTTCAGTTTTTCAAACGCTTATAATCCATTGGATTGGGGCGGTTTGCGCTGGTGCGAAGCCCGCGTTTGGAGTTTTTACAATCGTTATACCGACAAGGCTGAGCAATGGCTGCCTTATGTTTTGAGTGAAGATCCAAATCCTATGCCCTTGTATGTTAAACCTAATAAATTGTTGGGAGTTAGAGATTTAATGGAGACAATGCGCGACCATTACGAAGGCACGGTTTTTGATCCGACAAAAGATTTCGGAGCCGGCGCGTTTCATTCGCCTTACCGTTTCAATCCTTTGGCTTTTGAAGTGGACGGCAAAAAATACAGTTTTGAGCGACCGATTTCCACGCAGCAAACCGGTTTTACGTTCGTTGGCCAGATGCGCAATACCTTGCCCGATGTAGTTGGCGGCGTTTTCTGGTTCGGCGTGGACGATTCGCGTTTCACGGTTTACACGCCGATGTACGCCTGCATGACGCAAACGCCGGAATGTTACCGTGTGGGCAACGGCGATTTTCAACATTTCTCATGGACTTCCGCGTTTTGGATTCACAATTGGGTGGCCAATATGGCCTATAATCGCTACGATCAAATGCTTATCGACACTAAAGCTTTGCAGGATCAGCAGGAAAACGGTTATTTGCAAACGCAGCCGGAAATTGAAAGTCGCGCGCTCCAATTGCTCGAATCCGACCGGAATGCAGCCGTCAATTTTTTGACAAATTACAGTGTGGAAACGGCGCAACAATCTGTGGCCGAATGGAAAACATTAGGAGAAAAATTGGTCGTCAAGTACATGGACGGGACGGTGAAGAAAGAAGTCAACGGCGAACTGATTACCAATGAATATGGTGGATCGCAGTATCCGAATCGTCCGAAATTGGATGAGAATTATTTGAGGGAGATTGTGAGGCAGACGGGCAGTTGGTTGGAGGAAAAGAAGATTGAGGAATAAAATAAATGAAATGTTTAGTTTAAAATTAATCGGTTACTTTTTCAATCCTCTATGTATAATTGAAAAATTTCCCGTAAATTTGTCATTGCAATCAATTTAGCAACTAAAAACAAACAATATGGAAGACTCAGTTTTATTAAAACAAGTAAAAGACAAAGCCAACGTTTGGCTGACAGACGATTACGACGTTCGAACACGAACGAAAGTGCAGGAATTATTGGACAAGGAAGACACGACCGACCTGATCGAAGCTTTCTACAAAGACTTGGAATTTGGTACGGGTGGATTGCGCGGCATTATGGGCGCCGGCTCCAATCGGATGAATCGCTATACCGTAGGCGCTGCTACTCAAGGATTAGCGAATTATCTGAAAAAAGAATTTGCGGGTTTGCCGGAAATTAAAGTGGTGGTCGGATACGATTGCCGTAACAACAGCCGGCAGTTTGCCGAAATCGCCGCCGATATTTTTTCGGCAAACGGTATTCACGTGTATTTGTTTCCGGAATTACGGCCAACGCCGGAAATCAGTTACGCAATTCGTAAATTGAAGTGCCAGAGCGGAATCGTGATTACGGCTTCGCACAATCCGAAAGAATACAACGGCTACAAGGCTTATTGGAACGATGGCGCACAAGTGATCGCTCCTCACGATAAAAATATTATCGCGGAAGTCAATAAAATTTCTTCGGTAAAAGAAATAAAATTCAAATCGAATCCTGCTTTGATTCAGTTGTTGGACGAAAAAATCGACAACAGTTTTATTCAAGATTTGCTTACGCTTTCGTTGTCAAAAGAAGCAATTGCCCGCCATAAAGATATTAAGATCGTTTACACGCCGATTCACGGCACGGGAATTACATTGATTCCTAAAGCTTTGAAAGCCTTAGGATTTGAAAATATCATCCATGTTCCCGAACAAGACGTCATCAGTGGCGATTTTCCGACGGTGAAGTCTCCGAATCCGGAAGAAGCGGCCGCCTTGAAAATGGCTGTGGAAAAGGCGATTGAAACCGGAGCCGACTTGGTGATGGCTTCCGACCCCGATGCCGACCGGATTGGTGCGGCCGTCCGCAACGACCAGGGCGAGTTTGTCCTCCTGAACGGCAATCAAACTTTGCTCATTTTCCTGTATTACATGATGATTCGCCGGAAGGAATTAGGCTTACTGACCGGTAACGAGTACATCGTAAAAACCATTGTATCAACCGAATTGATCAAAACGGTCGCAAAGAAAAACGGCGTGAAAATGTTCGACGTTTACACCGGCTTCAAATGGATTGCCGATATTATGTATCAAAATGAACGCTATCAAAACGGTACGCCGCGCATTTACATCGGCGGCGGCGAGGAAAGTTACGGTTTTCTGGCCGAAAGTTTTGTGCGCGACAAAGATTCCGTATCCGCGTGTATGCTTTTGGCCGAAATTGCTGCCTGGGCAGCCGACAACGGCAAAACGGTTTACGAAATGCTTCAGGATATTTATGTAGAATATGGATTCTCTAAAGAATTGGGAATTTCGGTCGTGAAGCAAGGCAAATCGGGCGCGGAAGAAATCGAAGCGATGATGAAGAATTTCCGCAAGAATCCGATGACGGAATTAGCCGGATCGAAAGTCATTTTCATCAAGGATTTTGCCAAATTGACCGGCAAGGATCTAATTGAAAATGAATCGGTTTCGTTGAATATGCCGACGACTTCCAACGTGTTGCAATATTTTGCCGAAGACGGAACCAAAGTGTCGATTCGTCCTTCGGGAACGGAGCCGAAAATCAAGTTTTATATCGAAGTACGCAGTCAGGTAGCTTCGCGCGCCGAATTGGCCGAGGCTGAAAAAGCGGCTGCTGCGAAAGTAGAAGAAGTGCGTAAATCGTTGGGAATATGAACGTTAAAGAATCGGCTCGCTTCACCGGCTTCAGTCCCGAAACCTTCCGGTTTTTTGCCGGATTGGAAGAGAATAATTGCAAGCCGTGGTTCGAGGAGCACAAACCGGTTTACGAATTAGAAGTCATGCAACCGCTGAAAGCGCTGGCGGTTGCATTGATTCCTTTTTTCGCTACGATCGATCCGTCGATGGATTTTCGACCGAACCGTTTGGTTTCGCGTATTTACCGCGACATTCGTTTTTCTTACGATAAAACGCCTTACAAGAAGCATTTGTGGGTTTCGTTCCAACGGCCTTTCCCGAAACAAATGGTCGATTGGGCTTCGTTTCCGGGATTTTACATGGAAATCGGCAAAGAAGGCGCGAGTTACGGCATGGGCATGTACGAGGCGCAAAAGAAAATCATGGATCGCTACCGCGAGCAAGTCGCGTACGAGCCGGAACATTTCCGGAAAATGACGGAAGACC
>JAISKG010000202.1 GCA_031261015.1 Dysgonamonadaceae bacterium
CCTTTAATAGTGAAAGGTTTATCCGCATACATATACATCACTTGAGTGAATCCTTTCGCAAAAGCTGCTATATAAGCCTCGTCATCTAAAAAAGATTCAGGATCTACGTTGGCCTTGAAAAAATATCCAATATGTTCTCCGTCTTTGTATGCTTGCAGTTCACTAAAATCAGCAACCTTAACCGTTTTGTCACTGATAGTAATATTGTTGGGAATTTCTTCGTCATTAATAGAATATAAAAACCAATCATTAAGATTTTCCGGCAAATTCAGGGTAAAACTTCCGTTTTTATAAGCTGAACGGGCAACAATTCCATCCCCTATTTGCATTTTGCCGACCTTAGATAATTTCACGTAAACAGAATCGATTGCGTAATTCGCTCCCATTTCTATTTCTCCGGAAACCGTCTGCACACTGGAGTTGCCGCCTTCGTCATCATCATGATGACAAGCAACAAAAATGAATGTCGTGATTGCTAAGCAAATAAACCAGTTAAATGTTTTTTTCATTGTTTGTGTTATTTTTTAATGTCCCTCCTTATTGGCGTTTGGGAGATTGCCATTTGGAGGTCAAAGGTAAATTAAAAATTCTCTTTTGTTTGTATCTTTGTCAAAAATTATTTGTTGAAAATTCATTTGGATACTTTTACGGCAATTGCCTATTGAAAGTAAAAAATATGAATTGCGTATTCAGAAAAAAAGTTGTAATTTTGGGATGTAATTTCAAAATAAGATTTCTATGAAACGAAATCATTTATTGAATTTTGGCGAGCAAGTACGGATCGTGCTTGAATTGACAGGACAAAAAGAATGGTGGTTGCCAACCTCGAAAGATTTTATTTATATTTGAAAACTTGGGTATGGAAACTCAAAAATTAGACAAAAAAATAAGCGACAAAGTAAGTTTTATTACTTTTATCATTCCTGAATTTGCCAAAGCATATAAAATGAATATTCAGAGTGCATATTTTTACTTGAAAAAATATGGTGGAATAGATTATTTGAATGAATGTTGGTGGGCATTGCATACCGATAATTCATTTTGGGCAGTGAGAGATATGTATGAAATTTGCAAACGGAATGGAGGGTATATGTGATGAGGGTTTTTCATGGAAGTTATACCAAGATTGATAAAATTGATTTGAAAAAGTGCGAAATTGGTAAAGATTTTGGACGTGGTTTTTATGTAACAAAAATCAGAGAACAGGCAGAATTCTGGGCAACACGAAAAGGCATTTACAATCAGACAAACGGTATTGTTACAGAGTTTGAATTTAATGAAAATGCTTTTCAGTATTTTCATTTTAAAACATTAAGATTTGTAAAATATGACGAAGCGTGGCTTGATTTTGTTGCTAAAAATCGAGATATTGCCGCACCGCAACCTACACACGATTATGACATTATAGAAGGACCTGTTGCTGATGACAGAATTGCTACTCGAATTAAAAATTATTTAAGAGGTGAAATCACTAAAAATCAATTTCTCGAAGAACTGAAATTTGTAAAAGAAACACACCAAATTTGTTTTTGTACGGGACGTTCTCTTCAAATGCTTGATTATATTGACAATACAACAGATATTGATTATCAGATTTCGGAAATTGGCGAATCGCTAGTGGCACAATTAATACTTGATTATCAGATAGATGAAATAAAAGCAACAGATGTTTTTTATTCTTCGAAAACTTTTTCAAAACTTGCAGATGAAACTACTGAATTTTATCTAAAAACTTGGCAGGAAGTCTATGAAATCTTGAAACAAGAACTGAATCTATAACTTTCTACCCACATTGGGCGTAGGCTATACTTTTTGATTGGTTACAAATGACTATTTTAAAATATTTTATATGGCTGCTGGTTATTTTTTTGACCGAATCTCTTCTCGCCGGTGATTTCACCCTGCAAACCGGCGACTTGCTTTTTCAGCTTGGCAAAAGTTCCGGCCTCAACGATGCAATTGCGGAAGTGACAGCCAATAAGGATTCGATTGCCTACACGCATGTCGGGATTGTTTTCGTCGAAAACGATTCGGTGTTTGTGATTGAAGCGACAATTCCTGAGGTTTGTCAAACGCCGGTTGATTCGTTTCTTTATCAGTCGGCAAAGATTGACGGCAGGCCGATAGTGATGGTTGCTCGATTAAAACCGGAATACCGGAAATTGATTCCGCAAGCGGTTGAAAATGCTCGAAAGAAAATCGGCAAGCCATACGATTACGTTTATGATCCCGATAATGAAGCTTATTACTGTAGCGAATTGATTTACCTTTCTTTCTGCGATGAAGAAGGCAAGCCGATTTTTCCGTCATTGCAAATGACTTTTCGCGATGCTGCCGGCTATTTTCCGGAATATTGGATAAAACATTTTAAAAAGTACCAAGCTGAAATTCCGGAAGGGCGGGAGGGGACGAATCCGGCAGAGCTGGCGAAATCGGATGTTTTAGAGCTTGTTTACCGGTATTTTAGTAGATGAATTTGATGACCGATACTTTATTGCCAGCCGTAATCCGCGCGAAATGAATGCCTTTGCTCAATTCCGGAAGCGCAAAAGTTGCTTGCGGACGTGTCGTTTCCAACACACGTTTCCCAGTTGCATCATAAATCGTAATTTGCGAAAAAGCCGTATTTACGATTAACGACCGAGTCGCATAATCGAAATAAGCCTCCGGTTTGGAAACGATTGTTGAGATGGCATTTTCAGGAGCGGCAGGCCAATAAATGACTTCGCCCAAAGACGGGTCATCGTACTTATGGAAAATCACTTCTTCAATGTACTCGGCGTCCTGCACTTCCACATTCCAACGGTTGCCTTGCGCGTAAACGGTATGAGCGGAATTGTTGTACAAATCATACAAAACATCATTGTTTCCGTTGTCTTTGAATACGTTTTGTCCGGGGTTATTATCTTCAATCAGCGTAAATTTTCCCAGATTTATATTGCCGTTTCCGCCGACAATCGTGATTCCCCAAAGATGATCTTCAATTAAGTTGCCGGTTACGATTGCGTTGGAAGTCATATAAAGATTGATTCCGCTTCCCCCGCTCATAGGATCCAGATCGTATTTATTATCAATAAGTTCGTTGTTGAGAATCTTGGAAGGAACGTCGCCGGTGATGGTAATTCCGTAGCGATGTTTGGTGATATAATTGGATTCGATCGTCACGTGATGGCTTCCTGCCGAGGCCAGCATGTTGGATACGCCGAGCCCGCCAACCATCGTGCGTCCGGTTCCAATGAGAGTGTTGTTGGAAATCGTCATCTCGGAATCTTCGATACAAGACAGATTCATTTGCGGCGCGTTGGTATTTGCCGTATTATTATCAAACAAATAATTATGATCGAAAACCAGATTTGTGATGATATTGGCGCCGTTAGCAATGGCGGGACCTTGATTGCTGATAAAGTTACAATAACTGATATTCGCCGTATTATTTCCCAAGCCTAAAGCGAAGGTTCCCAAGGCTTTATTGATAAGGGTAAACGTACAGTTATTCACATTGATTGTCCCTCCTTTGGTGAATCGAACGCCGCCGGATTCAAACGTAATGTTTCGGATGTTAACCGTAGCATCATCTTTCCGGAAATAAATTCCTTTAGGTGCGGCCGCTTCGTCGGATCGTGTGAAAACCGCCGTATCGACCGGAGCAAAATCGGCTTGGCCTTCCACATAAATCGTCACCTTATCGGTCAGTTTGACGATGATTTGGTTATCCACTTTTAAAGTATCGGTTGAACTGATTGTCAGATCGTTGTTGACTGTATAAATGTTTCCGTTTTTGACCACGCCCGAAGTTTCAAGCGCGCTCAAAGATTCAAAGGTATAAACCGTTTGGTTTCCTTCACTAACAAATTGAGCCTGAACGGAAAAGTTGAGGCTCAACAAAACTAACAAGAGAGTGTAATTTCTTTTCATTTAATTCTATTATTTATCTAACTTGAATGATTTTCTTCCAATTAGATTGCCATCGGCAAAAATATCGACCCTGTAAGTTCCGGGCGGCAAAAATTCTTCGATTTTCCAAAAAATGCTCATGGAATATTCTTCGCCGGTGTATTCGATGGTACGTTTGGCGGAATAATTGATGGATTTATTTTCGTAAGAAAAGACGTTTCCGGGACTTTTGACCAGCACTTCGTCGTCGGGTTTTTGGATGCGGATGTAAATCGTTTTTTCGCCCGCCGGAGCCGTAATATTCTTATTGATTGTGAAATGCACATCCAACTGATCCATTTTCTTGATCTTGTCGGTCGGCTTGTTTTTATCGGTGATTCCGGTCACGGAAATATTTCCGGCATCCAGTTTGGAAGCGATCGTCACGGTTTGCGTGAGTTGTTCTTTTTCCTGTTGCAATTGCGAAACGGCTTGAGTAGCTTGATGATACTTCGCCGTTACCTGCTGCTTTTCGGTTTCCAATCGTTTATTTTCCTTGTTTAACGAATCAATTTGAACCACATAGCCGTACATAATTTTCCGAAGCGTTTCGATTTCTTTTTTCAATTTGTTGATTTGCTGCACGTTTGAGGCTTTCACGGTACGAAGTTCTTCTTGCAGGCGTTGCACCTTCAGTTGTTCCGTCTCCAATTGAGCGATTAGGGAATCGTTGCTGATGGTTTGATGAAAACCTTCATACTGAATCGACATGGCATTGAGTTCGTCGTGCCAGTTTTCGATGTTAATTTCCTCGTTTTGCTCTAACTGTTTATCTTTTTGGGAAATCGTATAAACACTGTAAACTACGACACCGACGAGTGCCGCAGCCAACACAATGATCGCGATGATCCAATGGGTTTGTTTACTTTTCATACATTTACTCAAAATCCGGTGCAAAAATACAACAATAATCGAATTGTTGCATCATGCGAGCAAGCGTTTTACGGTTTCGGAGATCAGGCGGCCTTCGGTTTTGCCCGCTAAGGCTTTGGTAGCTATGCCCATAACTTTACCCATTTCTTGCGCGGAAGTGGCGCCGGTCTGCGCGATAATTTCACGAAGCGCTTTCTCCAATTCTGCCGGAGACATTTGCTTCGGTAGATATTCTTCTATTGCTTTGACTTCGGCTAATTCTTT
>JAISKG010000219.1 GCA_031261015.1 Dysgonamonadaceae bacterium
GTGATGCGATTCGATTTGCTTCAACCGAATAAGCCGGGAAAACCGAATCCGATTTTGAAATATATTATTGATAGCGACGCGGATATTGTTTGTATTCAAGAATATGGCGTGGCCGAAAACAACAGGCGCGTGCTGTCTTTCGAAGACGTAATTAAAACGTTGAAAAATACGCCTTACCATTATATTCATCCTCTGCGTTTTCCTTACGCAGGACAAACTTACGGGATTGCTGTTTTTTCCAAATTTCCAATCTTAAGTGCGCGCAGCATTCCTTACGAAAGCGTTTATAACGGTTCGTTCGTCGCCGAATTGGACGTGAACGGACGGAAAGTCACATTGATCAACAATCATTTGGAATCCAACCAATTATCGGAAGACGAAAGGCAAGATTACTACGATATGACTCAAAATATCAATTCCGAAAATCTGGAAGCTTTCACGCATACGATGTACAAACGCTTGACTCCCGCTTACATCAAGCGTGCGCATCAGGCCGAATTGATCGCTCAAGTGATTAAAGAAAATAAAAATCCGTACATTATTGTTTGCGGTGATTTTAATGATACTCCAATGTCTTATACGCGTTATAAAATCAAAGGCAATTTGAAAGATTCTTTTGTAGAAAGCGGTTCGGGAATGGGGAGTACGTATAACAAGCACCGGTTTTTATTCCGGATTGATTATATTTTCCACAGTAAAAACATGAAAGCGTATAATTGCACGGTAGGAAGGTTGAAAAATTCCGATCATTACCCGATTTCTACGTATTTGCAATTTACGGATTAACAAATGACAAAAAAGACGTTGAAAAAGGAATAATTTCAAAAAAAAAAGTTATCTTTGCACGCTAAAAAATAAACGGTTCAGTTAAAAGATTAATATTAAAAAATAAATAATTATCAAATGCAAAACAAAGGATTAATAAAATTTCTCGCGGTTGCGCTTATTTTAATAAGTCTTTTTTATTTGTCATTTACCTTTGTGACAAATAAATACTACAAAGAAGCGAAGGAATATGCCGGAGATAATCCGGTTTTAGAGAGTCATTATTTAGATTCTTTGGCGACTAAAAAAGTATGGTTAGGTTATACGCTGAAGAAATGCCGTTCGATGGAGATCAACTTGGGACTCGACTTGAAAGGCGGTATGAACGTGATCATGGAGATCCGGCCGGCCGATGTGCTCAAGGCTCTTTCGGATTACAATACCGATCCGGTATTTAATCAGGCTTTAGCGAAAGCGACCGAGTTACAGTCGAAAGGTGGACAAGGCGATTTCGTCACGTTGTTTGTCAATCAATATAAAGCTTTGGACCCGAATGCGCGCTTATCGGCGATTTTCGGAACCTATGAATTGAAAGATAAAATCAATCCTCAAAGCACCAATGATCAAGTAGCTGCCGTTTTACGCGCCGAATTGAAGAGCGCTTACGATAACTCGTTCAATGTGTTACGTACCCGTATCGACCGTTTCGGCGTGGTCGCCCCGAACATTCAGCGTTTGGAAGGCGACGGCCGGATTTTGATTGAACTTCCGGGCGTAAAAGAACAAGAACGTGTACGCTCTTTGTTGCAAGGAACTGCAAACCTCGAATTTTGGGAAACTTACATGGAATCCGAAATTCACCAGGCTTTAGTTGCCGCCAATACGATCATCCGCGATTCGATTCAAGCGGCGAGCCATTCGGCCGAACACGCAGTCGCTCCCGAAACGCAAGCTACTGCCGAAACAGCCGTAGCCGACACGGTGAAACAAGAGGATTCTGTTGCTAAAACAGCCGATTTGCTGGATAAACCTGCCGAAACTTCGGCGGAAGAAGCCACTCAGGCCAACGGTATCGATCCGAAACTTTATCCGTTGTTCAGTTTGTTTAATGCAAGTCCCGTGCAAACTTCGCAAAGTCCGATCGTTGCGACAGTTAAAAAATCGGATATACTCAAAGTCGATCAATATTTGAACAATTCGAGAGTGAAAGCTTTGTTTGAAACCAATCGTATGAGTTTGAAATGGACGGTCAAACCGGTCGATGAAGACGAAAATTTCTATCAACTGATTGCTTTGAAAGTCAACTATATCGACGGAAAGCCGAAACCGGTGTTGGGCGGAGATGTGATTACCGACGCACGCGACGATTTTCGTCAAAACTCGTCGGAAGCGGAAGTAAGTATGAGTATGAATAGCGAAGGCGCTAAAACTTGGGCGCGCTTAACCCGCGAAAACATAGGCAAATGTATCGCCATCGTCTTGGATAACCGCGTATATTCGTATCCGAAAGTCAACGACGAAATTACGGGCGGCCGCTCCAGCATTACCGGACATTTCTCCTCGGAAGAAGCCAAAGACTTGGCCAACGTATTGAAATCGGGTAAGATGCCAGCTCCGGCTTACATTGTGCAGGAAGATGTGGTTGGTCCTTCGCTGGGTCAGGAAGCCATCAATAAAGGATTTGTTTCTTTTATCATTGCGTTGATTGTTCTGATGCTTTACTTGGTCGTAGTTTATGGAGTCAAACCGGGGATGATTGCCAACGGTGCATTGTTGCTTAATCTGTTCTTTACCTTGGGCGTACTGGCTTCGTTCCACGCGGTATTAACGCTGTCGGGTATCGCCGGTATTGTGTTGGCGCTGTCCTTTGCGGTCGATGCAAACGTGTTGACTTACGAACGTATCAAGGAAGAAATACGCGGCGGTAAAATAGT
>JAISKG010000241.1 GCA_031261015.1 Dysgonamonadaceae bacterium
TCCTACAAAATAGTCCTTCATGAAAATTTTACTTTTTTCTATATGTATATACATATATACATATAATTGTCGGCGCAAAGTAAATCATTATTTTTGACACTACAAAAAAAAATGAAGATATTTTTTTTTAAATTTCACCTTAAATCCGCAAATAAATTTTTAAAATAACTGCAAAGTTTTGATTGACAAAAACTTTGCAGTGTCAATATTTTCACTTGTCTTTGTGTTCTTTGACAATATTGAAAGATTCATTTAGTTATTAATTTTAATAAGTTTTCCATACATTCTCAAATAAATCGGGACGAGTAACGAAAAGAAACTTATCGTTATCTTCCTCAAATTGCGTATAAAGCGGTTTGCCTTTTTCGATCGAAAATTCGGGATAAATCCGCGTTTCCATACTCTGCAATTCCGATTTATGATAGTTTTCGTTCGCTATCCATTCGATTTTGCCGTCGGACACAATCGGAAACCATGCAATGCCTTTGTGAGAACGCACTGCATCGTATTCAAAACCATAATTGCGATCGCACCATGCTCCGAAAGCCAAAGGGACATTCGGATTGGCGTTGATGGTGGCATGTACCCATCCGGGAGGCACGATGATGATGTCGCCCGGGTTTCCGTAAACAGCAAAGCATCGTCCGGGGTTGTCGCCGCCAAATTCCTGCATGTAAATAATCGCTTCACCCTGCCATATTTCATACACTTCCGGCGTGGAATAATTGTTGGCAAAAGTTGAACGAACATGAATATGTCCTTGACTTCTGACAGGCTCTTTACCGATAGTTCCGGCAGCGTAAGTTACAACGCCGTAGAGCAAATGCAAATCATTCAATTTTTCCCGATGGATTTTTTTGCCTACATCCATTGCAATGGCATAAACAATTTCGGGACCGTTTGCATTGGAATCCAACAGGCTTTTGCGTATGGCATCCAATGTTCTTAACTCTATTTCGGGATAAAAGCACTCATTGCCGTATTCAAATCCAAGCGGATTATTCAACGGTCGTATATCAAATCCGGGCTCAAAAATCTTTACATTTTTCATTCTCAATTCTCAATTCTCAATTATTCTACACTTTCTAATTTAGTATTCTTAGTTTCCTTGATGCACAGCCAATAAAACACAAACGATGCCATGCAAATAGCCATAAACAACAGGAAGGTGTTAACGATTCCCAACGAAGCAAGTACGACCGGAAACAATAATGCTATCGCAAAACACGACGCCCAAAGAAACATCGTCGATATGGACATCCCGATTCCGCGGTGTTTGTTGGGGAAAATTTCTGCGATTAGCACCCAAGTAACCGGTCCTAACGAGATGGCATAAGCGGCAATATAAACCAATATGCAGATTAACACGCCATAGCCGCCGATATTTTTGTTTACCGCAAAAGCCAAAATTCCCAAAGAGATGGACATCAACGCGGAGCCAATCAACAACAGCGGTTTGCGTCCCAATTTATCAACAAAAAACAGGGCGACAATGGTAAACAGGAAATTGACACATCCGATAAGCACCGTTTGAAACAACGAGGAATCAATACTGAAACCCAAAGTATCAAAAATAACCGGGGCATAATACATAATGGCATTAATTCCCGTTATTTGCTGAAAAATAGCGAGAAAGATACCAATAATCAGAATAGTTCTTGACTTGGACGAAAAAATTTCTTTTAATGAAAATTTCTCTTTTTTGGTGCTGAGCGATTTTTTAATTTCTTCGTATTCGTGAACAGCATTCTCTGTATCGGTTATTTTTTTCAACACCGACAATCCTTCTTCCTCTTTTCCCACCATTAACAGCCAACGCGGACTGCGGGGAACCGTAAATAAAAGCAGGAAGAAAGCAACCGCCGGAACAGCCATAATCAACAACATCCACCGCCAATTGTTTTCGCCGGTATTGACCAATAGATAATTGGTAAAATAGGCTAACAAAATACCGGTTACAATCGTTAATTGATTGATACTTACCATCCGTCCCCGTTTGTCGGCGGGAGCCACTTCGGCAATATACATGGGCGAAGCAATCGAAGCGGCGCCTACTGCCAAGCCGCCCAGAAAGCGGAAACATTGGAAAATAAGAATGGTCGGTGAAAGCGCTGTTCCAACAGCCGACGCGATAAACAACAGCGAAGCGATGTAAAGTAATTTTTTCCGTCCGTATTTATCGGCTAAACTGCCGGAAACAAAAACGCCGATAATACAACCGATCGTCAAGATGGAAACGACCCAACCGCTCATCAATTCGTTCAATCCGAAATGCGTTTGCAAAATGGGCAATACGCCGGAAATCACCGCCGTATCAAAACCGAACAGTAACCCGCCGCAAGCAGCGACTAATGAAATTAGTAAAATATACCTTGTTTGTTTCATGATAATTATTTTAATTTTTTATTTCGTAATTCGTAATTTTTAATTCGTAATTAATAAGTAATTCATTCCGTATAATGCAGCCGTATCTTCCAATCCGGCTTGTTTGACTGCGACTTTTCCCCAAGGCGTCCACGCATATTTTTCGACCCAAGTCCGGATTTCAGGTAAAATCAAATCCGCGCTCTTCATCACGCCGCCGCCGATAATCAGCATTTCAGGGTCGTAGGCATGAATCAGGTTGATGGCGCAAGCCGACCAAGCATCCATACAGCCTTTGAGAATATCGGCAGCCGCTTGGTTGCCTGAACGCCTGTCGTCAAACAGTTTCTTGAAACTCACGCCTTCGACCGGATAATTTCCGGCTTTTGCCAAGTTCGGCAGTACCCACGACGAGCCTTGGGTTTCGACACAGCCCTTGCTTCCGCAATTGCACATTTCGCCTTGAAAGTCGATACAAAAATGACCGCCAAGGCATCCTGCCTGAAAATTTTTTCCGTACAGGAGTTTTCCTTCGATTAGAGCGGCGCCGCCGATGCCTGTGCCCAATGTCATCATCACTAAATTGTCGATTCCTTTTCCGGCGCCTTGTTGCCATTCGCCAACCAATGCGGCGCGGGCATCGTTTTCAGTAACTAAGTCGCAATTCCAATGTTCTTTTGCCCAAGCATTCAGGTCGAACGAAACTGCATCGGAATATTTGTCGTTGATGGAAAGAATTTTATTCGCCTTCGTATCAATAATTCCGGGCATCGAAAGACCGATTCCGTCTATCGAACGCTCGCCTTGCGATTCAATTAACGACTGAATTTCGGCATCGAAAATCCGAATCGTATTTTCAAAATTTTCCTGCGAACACGACGAAACCACCTTGCATTTTATCAATTCCGTATCGCGAAAAAAACCGATTTTGAGCCGAGTTCCACCCATATCAATAACAATGTGATTTTTCATACTTCCGTTGATTTTACCAAGGTAGGTTTGCCGTCTTTTTCAATTAATCGGGCGGAAAAGCCTTTTTTGTTGATGGTTTCGTAATCGTGTCCGGCATCCGAGAGCCAGCAGGCGCCAAATACCAAAGGCTCGCTACCAATGTTGGCAACACGGTGGGCAACGTAGCCTGCAATGTAATGTAACGAGTTGGGAATCATTGCTTCCGCCCACGAATTGCCGTCTTCGTCCATGCAGATTAGAACG
>JAISKG010000283.1 GCA_031261015.1 Dysgonamonadaceae bacterium
CAGTTACCCGATCGAAATCTATCAAGTGAGCGTGGCCGACGGTTCGGAAAAACAAATCCGCTCGACCACTATCAATGATTTGGATGCGCAATCGTTCAAAAATATTGTAGCCGCATCGAATAAAGAGTTTATTTACAACACGATCAGCGGAAATTTGATTACGTTTATCGTTCCGGATGCGATTTTGTTTGAAGAATTGCAGATCCAGAGCGATCGGGTCGATAATTTCCGGAAACCGCCTGTAGTGCCGTTTAATAATAAATAATCGCTTGTAGGGGCGCCCTTTGTGGGCGCCTTTTTATTTTCCCTTATTAAACCACTGCTACAACTATTTATACAATTGATTGATATGCCGATTTTATCATACTTTGAACCGTATCATCTACTTGTCCCATAACTGCTTCTATTCGATTCCTTTCCAACGTTGCCATTTTATGAATACGAATAACTGACGGTAATTTTAATCCATATTTTAACCAATGATCCAGATAAATATCATATTGACTTTCATAAATTTTACTTGTTATCCGGCAAACAAGTACATCGCCGTCTTGAAAATTTTTAATAACTAATGCCGGACGACGTTTGTGACTAATTCCATCTGTATAAGGGAATTTCATTAAAACAATACTTCCAAATTGAATCGGATCCATGATTTTTTAAGTTTTGGTGTGAAAGAAATAAAAATAGCAGAAAATATAAATATTACAATTCTATATCATAAATCGAATCCGAATCGGCATAGCCTTTTAGAAACTGATGTTCCGTCATTCGGCGATAGGCTTTTTCATCGTTAATTTCGGAATCTTCTAATAAAACGGCGCCTTGCACGTGGCTGTTTGCTCTTGCGAATAATTTTGATTGCATTTTGTGGGGAATTGCAATGCTGTTGTTGCGAATTTTTGCGTTAGACTCTATAGTTTTCATCGTTATTTTGGTTTTAATCAATTACGTGACAAATTTACATGAAAAAATTCAATTATACATAGAAAAATAAAAAATTCCCCCGAAATATATTTTTCAATACCACTTAAACACCTTCATCCCCACCGCAAAACAAATCACTCCAAACAGCGAAAGAGCCAACGAAGGCGCCAAGATTTCAATCCATCCGGCGCCTTCGTTGAATATACTGCGGATGCCGTCGGCGAGCGCAGTCAACGGTAAAGCGCGAATCACGCCCAAGCTCCATTCGGGGAAATGATGGTAACTGAAGAAGATACCCGAAAGCAGCATCATGGGCATTTGCACGGCGTTGATCCAGCCGGTGCCGACTTCGGTTTTGGATGTACGGCAGGAAATCAACACGGCGATACCCGTAAACGCGACGTTTCCCGCTAAGAATAAAACAAATAACGCACCGATATTTCCTTGAATATGAATACCAAAAATCGCCCACATGGCGACAAAAAGAATCACTGCCTCTACCAAATTCATCACAATGCGAACAAACATCATCGCAAAAATAAAATTGGATTTTTTCATGGGCGTAGCAACCATGCGCCTTAATAATTTTTGCGATCGCCGCTCGATCAACGTATAGCTCATTCCCCACATAATCGAACTCATGATTCCGAAAGCAATCAATCCCGGAACTAAAAAATCAATGTAGCGAACGCCTTTCAAAGTGAGCGGAGCAATATTTGTTGGATTCGTTTTTAATTCTAAATCAGCAGATTGCAATACCGACGAAAGTTTCATGTAAACCAATTGCGCCTGCTCGTTGCGCGGATCGAAATGATATTGCACTTTGCCCAACGAATCGGAAATGATTACGTCGGCCTCGCCTCGTTTCAATGCAACAATCGCCGAATGCCAGTCGCTTCGCTCAAACGAAAATTCCGTATCGCCTAAAGTTGCGTCGGGAATCGTCCATTTCAACACATCGCGACCTTCCATTTTACCGGCCTCGGCAAAATGGTCGAGCAAGTTATCTAATTCTGTTCGATTATTTTCCACCAGCATCAAATGGAATTTCGACACGGACGGCTGCAAAAAGGCCAAGCCTAATCCAATGGAAATCAGTACCGGAAAGATAATTCCCCAAAAAAGCACTTCCGGCTCGCGCACGGTTTCTAAGAAATGAGTCAGCGTTAATTGATATAACTGATTAGTTTTGAATGATTTCATCGTTGTTTGCATATAGCTTTTTCCCGGTGAGGTTGATAAACAATTCGTCCAGATTGCGGGAATTTTCATCTAATAATTCTTCTAATTTTCCTTCTTTCAATATTTTTCCTTCGTCGATAATGATGATGCGGTCGCAGAGCGATTCGGCTTCTTCCATGTAATGCGTGGTGAGAATCAAAGTCGTTTCGCCTTGATCTTTCAAGGCTTTCAAAATGTGCCACAAATCCATGCGCGAATGCGGATCCAAGCCGGTTGTCGGTTCGTCTAAAAAGAGTACTTTCGGATGATTGAGCAGCGCGACGGCCAAAGCCAAACGTTGGCGTTGCCCGCCCGAAAGTGTGCCGACTTTGGATTTTTCCTTGCTCTCTAATCCGGTGATTCCGATGACTTCATCGACCCGCTCATCGCCTAATTCAAAGAAACTTGCGAACAAACGTAAGGTTTCGCGCACGCTCAGTTTTTCGGAGAAGCGCGTTTCTTGCAGCGATAATCCGATGATTTTGCGCAATTCGCGCTCGTGTTTTTTCCACGTTTTTCCTTCGATGAGGATTTCGCCGGAGTCGGGTTTGCGCAAACCTTCCATCATTTCGACGGTGGTCGTTTTTCCGGCGCCGTTGGGACCGAGCAGAGCGATAAACTCGCCGGCGCGAATCGATATCGAAAGTCCCCGCACCGCTTGAACGTCTTTGAATGATTTGTAAATATTCCGAACTTCAATCATGTTGGTAAAATAACGGGTGCAAAGATAAGGAAATTTTATTATTGAGGCCAATCAGAACGCGGATGACACAGATAACACGGATTTTCGCAGATTTTATATTATTAATTAAATAC
>JAISKG010000053.1 GCA_031261015.1 Dysgonamonadaceae bacterium
GGCCAATCCTTCGCGGTAATCGGGCTTGGAAGTGGTGTCGATGGAGCGTTGCGCTTCGTTGCCGTTGGCCACTTCCCGGTACAATTTTTCAAAGACCGGCTTCGTTGCATCGTGAAAAGCGCCCATCCAATCCAAGGCGCCGCGTTGGGCGGTCGTCGAGCAATTGGCATACATCCAATCCATACCGTTTTCGGCGAATAAGGGCATCAACGATTGAGTCAATTCTTCGACGGTTTCGTTGAAAGCTTCTGACGGAGAATGTCCGTTTTCGCGCAGGACTTCGTATTGCGCTTGCAAAATTCCTTGAATGGCGCCCATCAGCGTTCCACGTTCGCCGGTCAAATCGGAATAGACTTCGCGTTTGAAATCAGTTTCAAACAAATAGCCTGAACCAACGCCAATTCCCAGAGCGATCGTGCGTTCGCGCGCTTTTCCGGTAGCGTCTTGGAAGACGGCGAAGCTGGAATTTAAGCCGCGGCCTTGCAAAAACATCCGGCGCAAGGAAGTTCCCGAACCTTTCGGTGCGATCAAAATCACATCCACATCGGCCGGAGGAATGATTCCTGTGCGGTCTTTGTAAGTAATTCCAAATCCGTGAGAGAAATACAGCGCTTTTCCTGCTGTCAGATAGGGTTTGATGCGCGGCCAGACTTCGATTTGCGCGGCGTCTGAAAGCAGATATTGGATGATTGTGCCTCGCTCGGCTGCTTCTTCGATGTCGAAAAGCGTTTCGCCCGGAACCCAGCCGTCGGCGATAGCTTTTTCCCACGTTTTGCCGCCTTTGCGTTGACCGACAATCACATTGAAACCGTTGTCACGCAAATTTAACGATTGCCCCGGTCCTTGTACGCCGTAACCGATCACTGCGATGGTTTCATTCTTCAAAAATTCTCTTGCTTTTTCCAATGGAAATTCTTCACGGGTAACGACTTGCTCGTCGATTCCTCCAAAATTAATTACTGCCATAATGTTATTGTTTTATAATGTTATAAATTATTTTTCCAGATGATTCGCGTCCGGCAAATGGATTCTTCGCCTTTTTTCGTGTCGATGAGATATTCGTTTTCGGAAATCTGTTGTTGATACAATTTTAATTTGTCGCCAAACATTCCTTCCATCAAGTAAACAATTTCAAATTTGTGAATGAATTTTTCTTTAAATATCTCCAAATCAAATATATTGATTACGTGTTCGATGTATTTCATGCTGTTCATGTGTTTGTTGATGTCGATGTCACTGTAACGTACCGAATATCCCATGACAGGATCTATATCGTTTACCGGCAGAATTTTAGCCATCTTTTCGATGGGGCAAATTTTCTCTTTTTCGATGTAATTGGTCAAATCGAAACGCCATTGCAAAAGATCCACCGGGCGGCGGGTTTGCATGTCGATAGCCGCCCAGACGCTGCGGGCGTAACCGAGCGTTTTTTCGTTCTCGTCGAGAAATTGGAAGCAGCGCTGAGTGAAAAAACGTCCAACATCTTCAATCCAAGTTTCCACCTTAATCGATTGATTGGAAACCGGATATTCGTAGATTTCGATGGAAAGCCGTGACAATACCCAGGCAATACTGTCTTTGGAAATGTCTTCGTAACCGAATCCGCGTTGCTGGGCGTGGATGCTTGCGGCGTCGAGAATAAAACTTGTCATTACCGGAAGCGTTGCTTTTTCGGTGAAATCGCATACATACGATTCGATGTGGAACTGGAAGGAGCCTGTTTTTGGTAGCATATTCACTTAATTGAAAGTTGAAAGTTGAAAATTGAAAGTTAATTATGAGAAGTGCGATTGAGTTTGGCTTCCATGGCTGCCAACATGTCGCTGAGCCGTTCGACTTTTGATTTGGTGATGGCGACACGTCCGGAGCGAATGAATTGCAGGACGCCGATTTTTTCGCTTAACTCCTTGAACAAAGCCTGCGTTTCCTCGTAATGTCCCGTTTTTTCGAGGACGACCCAGACTTCGGTCATATCCAAAATCCGAGCGTTGTAGCGGCGGATAATGTCTTCGATCGAGCCTAAAGAGAGTAATTTCGGCGTAGATAATTTATATAACGCGATTTCCTGATAGACTAAATCTTCATTCGTGTTGTAATATGCTTTGATGATATCTACCCGTTTATCAATCTGTTTGACGATTTTCACGATGGTTTCGCGATCGGAAAACGTAGTGATCGTAAATTTGTGGATGCCTTCGAGGGCGGAGGCCGAAACGGAAAGCGTTTCGATATTCAATCCTCTTCTGGTGAAAATGATCGTGACCTGATTGAGTAGGCCGACGGTGTTTTCGGAGAAGATGGTGATGGTGTATAATGTTTTGTTTGTTGTTTCCATATATATTGTATTTCAAATGTTTTCATAATTTTATTTTTTAACCACAAAGATACGAATATTACTCATCCTCCCACCAAAATATTCGTTATTTCCGCCCCCGCCGGCACCATCGGATACACCATCCCGCGCGGGTCAACCCGGGCTTCCAATAAGTACGCGCCGGGCGTATCCAGCATTTCTCGAATTGCTGTGTCTAATTCTTCGCGCACCTCGACTACCCGGCCGGGAATACGGTACGCTGCAGCGATTTGCACGAAATCGGGATTGTTCATCTCGGTTTCGGAGTAACGTTCGTGCCAAAATAATTCCTGCCATTGGCGAACCATACCTAAGTATTGGTTGTTGAGCAAGATAATTTTTATATCGACGTTCGATTGCATGATTGTGCCTAACTCCTGAATGGTCATTTGCAAGCCGCCGTCGCCGACGAACAGGCAAACCGTGCGGCCGGGTGCGCCGAACTTGGCTCCAATGGCGGCCGGAAGACCAAAGCCCATCGTGCCCAGACCGCCGGAAGTCACGACACTACGTGTGTGGCTGAACCGGAAATAACGCACGCCTGCCATCTGGTTTTGTCCGACATCAGTGACCAAAATTGCTTGATGGCCGGTGGCTTCGGAAACTTTGTGCACCACTTCGCCCATGGTTAATTGGCCGCTTTCCGGATAAAGTTCGTGCCGGATCACCGATTGGATTTCTCTTTCCCAAGGCGATTTAAATTCCTCGCGCCAAGCGGTATGGTCGTTTTCTTTCAGTAATTGAGCGATCTCGCGTAAAGTAACTTTAGCGTCGCCCAAAACCCGGACATTCGCTTTCACATTCTTGTCGATTTCGGCCGGGTCGATGTCGAAATGAATGATTTTCGCTTGCTTGGCATATTTTGTCAGGTCGCCGGTCACGCGGTCGTCGAAGCGCATACCGATAGCGATGAGGACGTCGCATTCGTTGGTTTTCAGGTTAGGCGCGATGTTGCCGTGCATGCCTAAAAGGCCGATGTTCAGCGGTTCGTCGGACGGCAAGGCGGAAAGTCCCAAGATGGTCGAGGCGGCCGGAATATCGGCTTTACGCAGGAAGGCCAGCAACTCGCTTTCCGCATTTCCCAAGATAACTCCTTGTCCTACGAGGGCTAAAGGTTTTTTGGCTTCGTTGATCAAGCGGGCAGCTTCGGCCATATTTTCCGGTTCCATATCCGGAATGGGAATGTAACTGCGGATATGATCGACTGTATGAGGTTGATAATCAACCATCGAAACTTGAGCATTGCGTGTAATATCCAAAACAACAGGCCCCGGACGTCCAGTGGAAGCGATGTAAAACGCGCGAGCGACCGCCCAAGCGATCTCGCCGGCATTGCGCACCTGATAAGCCCATTTGCTGATTGGCTGCGTTACACCGATGACATCCAATTCTTGGAAAGCGTCCGAACCCAGCATGTTAGCCGGAATTTGTCCTGCGATGACGACGATCGGCGTGCTGTCCATCATGGCGTCGGCAATGCCGGTGATGGTGTTGGCGATGCCCGGTCCTGAGGTAACCACAGTCACGCCGACTTTTCCCGAAACGCGGGCGTAACCTTGTGCGGCGTGGGTCGCTCCTTGTTCGTGGCGCACCAAAATGTGTTTGAGTTTGTCTTTGTAATCGTACAGGGAATCGTAGATTGGGATTGCCTGTCCGCCGGGGTAGCCGAAAATTGTATCGACGCCTTCGTGTAACAGGGCTTCCAATAAGGCTTTAGAACCAGTCATTTGTGTATTGTTTATTTTGTTCATTGATTGTTTTCATATTCTTTTCGGTAAATAACTACTTTATTCTGAACATCGTATATTTCCATTATCGGACTGTCTTTTAAGTTTTGACTTTCAATGTATTTTGCAAGCGCGGGATATACTTTCATTAATCCGACCATAATTGACATACCGCCTTTAAATGGAAATTCGGTTACCACATACTGACTGCGCGGGAATGTTTTTACCTGATATTTTTCAGACAATCTTGCAAGAGTTAC
>JAISKG010000085.1 GCA_031261015.1 Dysgonamonadaceae bacterium
CTTCCAAAGCCGCCCTTTTCACCGGATTATTTGTGATCAGCCGGATTTTGGAAATGTGAATATCACACAGGATTTGAGCGCCTACGCCATACTCGCGTTCGTCGGAATTGTGACCTAAATGCAAGTTAGCATCGACGGTATCCAAACCTTGTTCTTGTAATTTGTAAGCTTTCATTTTATCCATCAAACCGATACCGCGGCCTTCCTGATTGAGATAAACGATTGCGCCTTTGCCTTCTTTTTCAATCATTTGCATGGCTTGATGCAATTGTTCGCCACATTCGCAACGCATGGAACTGAAAATATCGCCGGTAGCGCAAGAGGAGTGCATCCGTACCAAAACCGGCTCGCCGGCTTTCCATTCACCTTTGATTAATGCGATGTGTTCCAATCCGTTGGATTTTTGCCGGAAAGGAATGAGTTGAAAATGTCCGTACCGGGTGGGCATATTTACTCGTTCGCCTTTTTCGACGAGCGATTCCTGTTTCAAGCGATAAGCAATTAAATCTTTGATGGAAATAATTTTAATATCGAATTTTGCAGCGATTTCCAATAATTGGGGCAAGCGCGCCATGGTGCCGTCGTCGTTGATAATCTCAATCAACGCGCCGGCGGGATATAAACCGGCCAAGCGCGCCAGATCGACGGCAGCTTCGGTGTGACCGGAGCGTTTCAGCACGCCACGGCTCCGCGCCCGCAAAGGATTGATGTGTCCCGGACGTCCCAAATCTTCGGGTTTCGTGGCCGGATCGGCTAAAGCGAGAATCGTCGCGGCACGATCGTTCATCGAAACGCCGGTCGTACAATCGCCGCCCAATTTATCGACGGTAATGGTAAACGGCGTGTCGAAAATCGACGTATTTTTCGCCACTTGCATTTCCAGATCCAGTTCAACGCAACGCTCTTCGGTAATCGGGGCGCACAGCACTCCCCGACCGTATTTCATCATGAAATTGACTTTTTCGGGCGTAATTTTCTCGGCGGCTACGATGAAATCGCCTTCGTTTTCACGATTTTCATCGTCCACGACAATCAAGAATTTTCCTTCGCGAAAATCTTCAATCGCTTCTTCAATGCTACTTAGTTGACGGGTCATATTTTTTTAATTCTGTTTCGATTTCTTCGTTCACTTTGAGCGTGGTTTGCAAATCGTTATTGATTTGTTTGCGTTTCCACAAGGCTCGTCCATATATTAACAATCCGACAGGGAAAAGTACGGCAAGGATCGTGCGCACAGCCGGAGATTTCAAAAATGGCAAGTGCATCGGCGTGATTACCGGATAATCTATCAATTTGGCAATTATAAGGTTTTCATCGGCATTTTTCAGATCTTCGATATACGATTCCATCGAAAAAACCAGTTGTTGCAGATCGTCATTTCTCCACGCATTTTGCCAAAAAGCGATGTAGAACGGCAGTTGAGCATGCTGCTGCAGATAAACGAGCGCTGAACGGTTAAATTCTTCGATGAATGCGAGGTCTTTCGGATAATCGGCCGGATTCATGATGATTTCTTTCTTGGCATAATTCCGCACTTCGCGTTTGCCCATGATGCGTTGCCATATCGATTTCCAAGCATCCGGATTCATCATCACCGAATCGTTAACAGCTTTGTAAGTGAAAAAAACGCCCAAAATAGCTAAAGGCAATGAACTGAGCCACATCCCTTCCCAAATCGGCAAAACGCCTTGCCGAGCTAATTTGATTCCCAAAATATCAATCGTGTAATAAAACAGGAACAAAAATACCGATAAAACGGCAGGCAATCCGATGCCGCCCTTGCGGATGATCGCTCCCAGAGGCGCGCCGATAAAGAAAAACAGCAGGCAGGCAAGTGAAAAAGTAAATTTCTTTTGTAATTGAATCTGGTGGGCGCGGATTTGCTTGACCGAACTGAGCTGCACCGAAGCATCGTAACTGTATTGATTGGTGAAATTCTCCACCTTATCTTTGGCGCGATTGACGTAGCGAAGTTGCTCTTCCTCGTTTAAATTATCGAAAACCGCTTGAAAGCCTTGTTCGTACAGCGAATCGGCAGGTTGCGCATTTTTCGCGTTCGCCCATGATCTTTGCTTGAACGAACTGAGATAAATCCGTTCCCGCCAGATCGGAAGGGCTTGCAAGGCCAAACTATCAACTTGGTGGCTCACTGAATCGGCAAAATGAGTTAATTGATTGATATTCTTTCCCATATCCCGATTGCTCCGTGCCGATTCATCATTCATGGTGAAATTGGAATCGAAAGGGATCAAAATTTGTTTTAATGAGAAAGTTTCGCGACGGTAAGGAACACTTTCAGCAACCCAACGCGTTTTGCGCGTGCCCAGATTTTCAAACGATTCGCCACTATAAAGCGTTAATACTAAGTGCATTTTATCATCCGACATGGCCAATTTTCCGGTATCGGCCACAATCACCGCCGCATTTTCAAAGCCTTTGGAAAAATCGTAAATCATCATATCGAGCAGTGAGCCGGTCTTGGGGTCTTTGTGACGGACATATACATTGTAACCCGGAATTTCCTTGTAGAAAACGCCGACGGGAATGCTCAACTCCGGCGATTTATCCCGCACCGAATCCAGAATAGTGTACATTTTGACATAAGCCTGCGGCAAAATATTATTCTGAAAATAAAAGGAAATGCCGACGAGGCCGATAACGGCGATAATCAAAGGTTTCATGATTCGCAACAGTGAGATTCCCGACGCTTTCATCGCTAAAAGTTCGAGATGTTCGCCCAAATTGCCAAACGTCATCAGCGAAGCCAGCAAGACGGCCAGCGGCATCGACATCGGCACCAGCGTTAAGGCGGCATAAAAAAACAATTGCGCCAGCACGCCCATACCGATTCCTTTACCCACCATGTCGTTTACGGATTGCCATACAAATTGCATCAACAAAATGAAAAGGCAGACACTAAAAGTAGCAAGCAGAAGGGGAAAGAAAGTGCCTAAGACAAAAGAATATAATCTTTTAATACGAAACATACGATTTTTAGTAAAAACGCACAAAGGTAGCAACTTTCTTTCAAATTACAGACCCAGTATTCGTTTCAGGTCTTTGATTTGTTTGTTCCACAAGGCGATGCTGTCGTCTTTCTCTTCAGGTTCGATAAAATCGGTGATTTCGAGCATCAATCCGCCCGTGAGTTCGTTTTTGTGGAGCCGGAACTCGAAAAAAGTATCCGGATTCTCATCTTCCAGCCAGTGAAAGCGGATGAAATTATTCGGGCTGATGCCTATTTCCCGCGCTTCCATCGAGTGATTTTTCCATGTAAACGTAAAAAGCTTGTCGTTGCTGTTTACTTGATCGGCAAACCATCCGGAGAGGCCGGCAGCTGACCCGATACGATTCCAAAGACTGCTTCTCGATGCGCTATCGAAAACGTATTCGATATGAAAATTTTCTTTTCGCATGGCATTTTTTTGCTGCACAAGATACGAAGAAAAAACGAGATAAGCAAACTTAGTCGAGCATCATGCCCATGTAGAGCGTAGTAATTCCTTTCGCAGCGGGATTGAGCCGCTTGATCATTCCCTTTTGTTCGTAGGGAAAATCCGACTCTTTTTCCAGCCAAACGCCGTTTTCATCGAAAAAATCCTGCCTGATTAGCTGCCATTGCGCCGGGCTTTTTAAAACTTTATTTTCCGGCGGCTGCAAACTGGGATCGCAAAGGCGAAAACCATAGTTGACATACATGGCAGCCAACTCTTTTTCTTGAGGGATTAAAAAAGTGTAATCATAGCCTTTTTTGCTCATTTCATCGAAAGAAAACCGCAAAAGTTGATCCATGTAGCCGCGTTTCCGGTAAGCCGGATGAGTCATGATTCCCGACAAATAACCACCTTGCCGGATCTCATCGCCTATTTGAAGCGAATAAGGAATCATTTGGAGCGCCGCCACCGGTTGATTGTCTTCCAGATAAATCAATGTTTGGTCGTTTTGATAGATTTCATCGAAATAAAAGGTGATGAAAGTATCGGTATCCTTGGGGAAGCAGAGTTTCCAGAGGGATTTTAAAGTGGGCTTGAATTTGTTTTTGCTATATTGGATCAAAATTTTAAACTAAGATTTATTGGTATCGCAAAGATACAAAGAAAATTGGATATTGAATTGCTTTTCGGTAAGAAGTAATAAATGAAGTCATCTAAACTTTTTGCCACAAATGAAAAGAGTGTATAAACAAAGTATGTTATAGCTCTTTGGGACGACATTTTACTCAAAAAGAACGCAGATGACACGGATAACGCGAATTTTCGCGGATAGTATTTTTTGAAATTCATATCTGATTAAATATTGATAAATCTGTGAAAATCCGCGTTATCCGTGTCATCTGCGTTCCAAAGAGAAGTACAATCCCATGCGGACTTGACCGAGATTAAAAAAGTTTAGATGACTTCATTGTATAAAAATAAAACGCCGAAGGCGTAAAATCTGTTCCGGATATTGGTGCATGAAAAAATAAAAAATTTCACGAAAAAAACTTGTAATTTAAACAAAAAGCCATATATTTGCTGCAAATTATAAACATAAAACAGAATATGCTTATGAGATAGTAAAATTTGTGCCGGTACGCACATCTTGAAATATTAGGAAAAAGCGTTATGCTTTTATTCTTGCTTTCTGAAATCTAGACAATTTCGAAAACTGCAAAGAAGAAAGTGTTTAACGTCCGCGTCTTAGGGCGCGGATATTATTCGTTTATCTTGCAGTTTAGGTAGTCTAGAACCTCAGAAAGTAGATATTAGAATTTTGTCCGCGCTTTTTTTATGATGCGTATCTTTTCTAAAATGATAGGGCAAATTAAGTTAAATATTAATTTTTAAATTTGTTAAATCATGAAATCAATAAAGAAAATCACAGTATTATTACTTTGTGTAATCGCTTTTGCATCTTGCTCTAAAGATGAGTCTATTCCTAATGAATCAATTGATAATCAAACATTTAATAATTTACGGGCATTTGCTGACTTAAATGCCCAGCTTGATGATTTGAATAGTACGTTTGTGATGCAATCTTCAACATTACCTGAATTAAGATGGTCTTGGAAAAAGTTTTGGAAAATTGCAAAAGCAGATTTAACGGGAGCTGGGACAGGAGCAGGAGTCGGAAACACTGTCGGAGGAATAGGCGGTGCTATAGTAGGTGGAATCATCGGCGCCGTAGTTTATTCTCTGGAGGCAGCACAAACGCAATCGGCAGTAATATCAGGGAATAATACGACAGGGAATGCACTTGTTTTCGATATTTCGGATGCCAGAGAAGATAGTATAGGTTACTACCATAACTTGATAATAACAGCATTGATACAAAATAATCCACAGATTATTAACGCTTCTGCGGATGAAAAAATGAACGCTGTAGTTGATCAAGTGCAAAAATACTTTCCTGATGAGATGACAAAGTTTAATATATCAAACTTCAGGTCAAATATCCTGTCAAATTTGGAGTCTGATATTGAGATTCTTACGATTGAAGAAAATCCTTTTCCTACTTTGGCGCAACGATATCCTGAATTGCAGAGCGAATTTGTTGTGATGGAAAAATATGTAACGACTGTATCCTCATTAAATCCTGAATTACAAGAGGATTATTCAGCCGCAGTCATTCAGATTGTTGATAAGTCGGACATTAGCTCCACTTCGTCGTCTGTTATAAAATCAGCTGTTTCGGTTGGAATTAATAGCAGCAGATTATGGGAATGAATTAATAAGTAAGAATCAGAGTTGCGCTGTTCATTAATTTAAACAGCGCAACTTAAAAACAAACAATAAATTTTCACAAATATGAAAAAGTCTTATTTTATTTCACTGTTTTTATTTATGGGTCTTTACGCTTCTGCCCAAGTAAGATACGGCGTTGAGGCAGGTTATGGTTTTAATCGGATCAATGCACCAAATGTAACCGGAAAAAATAATCCTTCTTTTCGTTTGGGTGGTTTTGTTCATTATTCGGAAAACGTAGAGTCGGGTATTTATTTTGGTAGAAGAGGAATGAAATTGACTGATTTTGATCCTCAATATGCCGGTCAGATAGAACAGCTTGACTTTTATAATAATTATATAGAAGTAGTTCCTTTTTCAGCTACTTTGAGTGACGGTACATTGTTTTCCGAAAAGTTAAAATGGTTTATTAATGTTGGTTTTTATGCTTCCTACGGTTTTGGCGGTACGAGTAAAGTCACTGTCGATGGCAAAACCGTCGAACTGAACAATATTTATAAAAACCAAGATTTTACTGTGGACAATGCAACTTATTCGTACAAAGCCTTTAAACCTTTCGATTGCGGAGTAAATTTTGGTTTTCAATTCATGTATCAAGATAGGTATTTCCTTCGGTGCAATCTGCCAATCAGTTTTCGGAATGATATAACGCCTTATGATAAGAAAGTTAACTTCGTTTTCTCTTCATTATCTTTGGGTTATATGATTAAGTAAAATGAATCTCGGATATTTTCCTATACTTTGCAAATAACCTCCAGTCGCTACGCTTCACTGGAGGTTATTCGTATTTAAGTCCACCGGACTTTGGGAACAAAATTTGCAAAGCTACTTTTTTTAAGGCGCTATTATCCACTTCCCTCGATTGCACCGGTAAGCGCCCAGCGGACGCAAAGCATTATAGCCGGGGGTAAGCACAAGACCGAAGGGCTGTGCGTAACCCCCGGTCGCAGGACGTCAATTCATTCCTGCGCCGCGTAGCGGTGCAAGCTGTCTGAAATAATGGTTTCGCCGCTACGCGGCCAGCATTGAGTCATTAATCGGCATACAAACCTGTAAAAAAATAGCGCCTCAAAAAAAAATTAACCTATAAAGCTAATAATTTTTTATCGTTCCCTCACAAACCCTTTTTCCAACAAAATCTCGGGATGATACGACATTTTCGCCTGCCGCAACGATTCCAGCCCCAAATCCTCCTCGCGATTAATATAACGGTAGCCGGCGCAATTATGCTCGGCAAATTGCTGATTCATCATAGTAAAACCGCCGTCGATTTCATACAAACATTTTTCTGCGTGCACACCAAAAGTATCCGCCGTCAAAGCTTGGCCGTAGGAATAAGCTAAAATTTCGCCGTTGATGCGCAGCGCGCCGCCGGTCACGCCCAACTGCTCGTAGTTGGCGAAAACTTTGTGCGTAGCAATGCGTTCTTCGATAAGCGACTGTTCGCTGTTGCAACCGCCGTTTTCGGCGCACCAGCGGTCGTACAGTTTCAGGCAATCCGGGATAATTTCCCGTGTAATCGGCAAATATTCCCATTGGTACGTACGTTTGAATTTATTGATGTGATTGCGTTTCGACTGGTATTTTTTCCCAACCAGATGAATCAAATCTTCCGATGAATAGATGTATTCCGACCAAGACCTTTGCGTTTCGTAAAAAAAACGGCCGGGCATGACGCACTCGATTTGATCGAACATTTCGCGCGTGACAGCGTAAAGCCGAAATTCATCGTTGCGCTCGGCGGCATCCTGCATCAGGCATTCCAAGGCGGATGTCAAATCGCCGTCGCCCAACGGGAACAAGTACCCCGGCAATTCGCCGGCCGCTTGAAAGCGAATATACAAAAATTGATTTTCGATGGCGACGAAAGTCGTGTTGTAGAAATGTTCCCAACTGAAAATATTGGAAAAAGAAAAATCGCAATTGCGGAAAACGCTTTTGCTGAAGAAAGCCTGAACGGTTTCCCGATCGGCAATCGTAACCGGTTTGAAATGAAGCATACTTACTTGAGAATTTTATTACTCGCTGTATCAGGAAAAACAATTACCGGCTTAAATTGTTTAGCTTCCTCAAAATCCATTAAGGCGTACGACATAATAATGACAATATCTCCGGGCTGGAACTTGCGCGCGGCCGCACCGTTGAGGCAAATCATTCCGGAACTTCTCGCGCCTTTGATCGCGTAAGTTTCGATACGTTCTCCATTATTATTATTCACAATCTGCACCTTTTCGCCTTCGATAAGATTAGCGGCGTCCATCAGGTCTTCATCGATCGTCACACTGCCGATATAATTCAGGTTGGCTTCCGTGACGGAAACGCGATGTAGCTTGGACTTAATGACTTGAATCATCATAATAATTGTAGCAAAGTAAAAACCGGTTGCAAAGTTACATGAAATGATTCAGATAACACACAATCGGACAGAAATAAATGTTAAGGCAAAAAAAAATCCCCAAACCCGCTCAACTTTTCAAAAAAATGAATAGCTTTGTAAGTTTATTAATGTGAGGTAATTTGTACCTACCAAAAGTATTGTGCCATGAGTGAACCTATTAACCCGCAAAACATTGTTAATGACGATGTTAATGCTGCTGAAGAAAAGAACGTAGAAGAAACGGTCGTTGCTCCTGCGAACGATGAGTTATTAACCGAAGCTCCGGAAGAGCTGATTTCCGACGAAGCGGAAACTGCCGAAACGGAGCAGTTAACCAAACCGGAAATCATCAATCAATTGATCCTGCTCGTGGACGAACCGGTCGAGGAAGTTTCCAAAAATAAAGTCGATGCGCTGAAACAGGCTTTCTACAAGCAAAAACGTACCGAAACGGAAGCGGCCAAACGCGCTTTCGTCGAAGCGGGCGGCTCGGAAGAAACATTCCAACCCGAACCGGATCCGCTGGAAGAGAGATTAAAGGAATTGCTGAGCGCGTTCCGCGAAAAGAAAGCTTCTCTGGTCGCCGAAATCGATCGCATCAAAGAGGAAAATTTGGTCAAGAAAAAAGCGATCATCGAAAAAATCAAGGAATTGATCGAAAGTCAGGAAGATTTCCAGAAAATTCGCGACGAATTCCATAAATTGCAGCAACAATGGAAGGAAATCAAACAAGTTCCTCAAGTAGCCATCAACGATCTTTGGAAAGATTACCAGCATTATTCCGAAAAATTCTACGATTTGTTGAAAATCAACAACGAAATGCGGGATTACGATTTCAAGAAAAATCTCGAATTGAAACAAAATCTTTGCGACAACGTAGAAAAACTCGAACAAGAAAAAGACGTGGTTTCGGCTTTCCGCCAATTGCAAAACCTGCATCAGGAATGGCGCGAAATCGGGCCGGTAGCGAAGGAATTGCGCGAAGACATCTGGGCGCGCTTCAAAAAAGCCTCAACCATCATCAATAAAAAACACCAAGATCATTTCGAATCCTTGCGCTTGCTGGAACAACGCAACATGGAAGAAAAAACGGCGCTTTGCGAAGCGATGGAAGCCATCGACTGCTCAAAACTGACGTCGTTCAAAGATTGGGACGAAGCGAACAAGCAAGTGCTCGACCTTCAGGAAAAATGGAAAACCATCGGGTTTGCTCCCAAGAAAAATAATGTAAAACTGTTTGAGCGTTTCCGCGCAGCCTGCGATCAGTTCTTCTCAACGAAAAGCGCTTTCTATAAATCTGTCAAAGAATTGCGCGACGTCAATTTGGAAAAAAAACGCACACTTTGTGAAAAAGCCGAAGCTCTGAAGGAAAGTCAGGATTGGAAAGCCGCCACCGATAAATTAATCGCCTTGCAAAAAGAATGGAAAACCATCGGCCAGGTGCCGCGCAAACACGCCGACACTATCTGGAATCGTTTCATCAGCGCATGCGATTATTTCTTTGAGAAGAAAAACACACATTTTTCTTCTCAAAAAAACGAAGAAACGGAAAACCTGAACCTGAAAAAAGCTGTCATCGAAAAACTCAAAACGCTCGATGAAAAGTTGACGGGAAGCGCTGCAGTATCCAAAATCCGCGAATTCATCGCAGAATTTAATCAAATCGGACATGTGCCGTTCCGCGACAAAGATAAAATTTACAAAGAATTTCGCACGATTGTCGATCAACATTTCGACCGTCTAAAAGTCGATGAATCCGACCGGCGATTGCAATCTTTCAAGTCAAGCTTGAGTGAATTTGCCGATGAAAGCGGCAAATCCAAAGGCAAATTGCTGAACGAACGCGAAAAATTGATGCGCGCTTACGAACGCCTGAAAAACGATGTTCAAACTTACGAAAACAACATCGGATTCCTATCGGTTTCGTCCAAAGGCGGCAGCGGTTTGGTCAAGGAAATGCAACACAAAATCGACAGCCTGAAAGAAGAAGTAGCCCTGATCGTGAAAAAAATCGAAGCCATCGACGATAACTTAGAAAACAACAAAGGATGACCATAGGCATCTTATCTTCAGGCGGCGATTGTCCCGGCATTAACGCAACGATTCGCGGGGTTGCTAAAACGGCTTTAACTCACTTCGGAATGAAAGTGATCGGCATCAAAAGCGGTTTTCAAGGATTGCTCAGTCAGGATGCGATTCCGCTCAACGAAAATGATTTATCAGGATTACTCAACTTGGGAGGAACCATTTTAGGTACGTCGCGCGAAAAACCGTTTAAAAAAATCTTAGACGGCAAAAGTGATGATCGTTCCGATGTTATTATCAATAGTTACAAGCAATTAGGCCTCGATTGCTTGGTTTGCATCGGAGGCAACGGCACACAAAAAACGGCTCACAAACTCTCGAAATTAGGACTGAACATCATCGGCATTCCCAAAACCATCGACAACGACGTGTGGGGCACCGACGCAACGTTCGGATTTTATTCGGCCGTCGATATTGCCACCGACGCGATCGACCGCTTGCACTCGACGGCAAGTTCGCACAAACGCGTGATGGTGATCGAAGTAATGGGGCACAAAGCCGGTTGGATCGCCCTGTACGCAGGTATGGCAGGCGGCGCCGACGTGATTCTTATTCCCGAATTGGGCTACAATCAACAAACAGTGAATCAAGCGATTTTGGATCGTGTGGCGAAAGATAAACCCTATTCAATCGTCGTCATCGCCGAACAATTGAATGCGACCGAAATTTCCAAAGCGATTGAAGAAGGAACTAAACTCGAAACCCGCACTACCGTATTAGGTTATGTGCAACGCGGTGGAAGTCCCTCGGCTTTCGACCGTAATTTGGCCACGCTTTTGGGCGGCCACGCCACGGAATTAATCGCCCAAGGCCGCTTCGGACGGATGGTATCGTGGAAAAACAATGCGGTAACATCCATTCCTTTGTCGGAAGTCGCCGGCAAATTACGCGCCGTGCCCGAAGATCACAATTTAATCATTCAAGGCCGCCGGATGGGGATTTCGTTTGGGGCGTAACCGTCTTATCTTTCGACAACTTATCAATCTTCTCGTGCAAGCTTTCGATGGTATCCTGCAACTTCCGGTGATGCTCATGTAGTTTCGTAATCTTATTATGAATTACTACCCCGCTGCCGGCCGCAATCGAAGCCCCCAGCGCACTCAAAACATTCGTATAATTCCCCAAAATCAATTGCACATTATCCGAAGGAATGAAGTGCCCTAAAAACGGAATAAAGCCGCAAAAAAGAGCGAAAATCACCAAATAGAAAAACAAAAACACA
>JAISKG010000056.1 GCA_031261015.1 Dysgonamonadaceae bacterium
GCCAAAAAATCGAATGGACCAGTACGATATACGCTCCAACCAATTGAACGACAAGGAACAAGAGTTTGAAAACGCCTTGCGACCGTTGTCTTTCAAGAGTTTCAGCGGCCAGGACAAAATCGTCGAAAACTTGAAAGTCTTTGTGCAAGCAGCCCGAATGCGCAACGAAGCGCTCGATCACGTTTTGCTGCACGGACCTCCGGGTTTGGGTAAAACGACTTTATCTAATATCATCGCTAACGAGCTGAATGTTGGCTTCAAACTAACTTCGGGGCCTGTTCTCGACAAGCCGGGCGATCTGGCCGGCGTGCTGACTTCGCTCGAAAAAAACGACGTCTTGTTTATCGACGAAATCCACCGTTTAAGTCCGGTAGTGGAAGAATATTTGTATTCGGCGATGGAAGATTACCGGATTGATATTATGATTGATAAAGGTCCGAGCGCACGATCTATCCAGATTGATTTAGAGCCGTTTACATTGGTAGGGGCGACCACTCGCAGCGGTTTGCTCACAGCTCCTCTCCGTGCCCGTTTCGGCATCAATTTGCACTTGGAATATTACGATACGAAAACTTTAACGGCAATCATCAAGCGTTCAGCCCATATTTTGGATGTGGCTTGTGACCACGAAGCCGCGCAGGAAATTGCCGGTAGAAGTCGCGGAACGCCACGTATTTGCAACGCGCTTTTGCGCCGCGTGCGCGATTTCGCTCAAGTGAAAGGCACGGGAAAAATCAATCACGAAATCGCCTGTTTTGCACTCGAAGCTTTGAATATAGACCAGTATGGATTAGACGAGGTTGACAACAAAATTCTGCTCACCATCATGGATAAATTCAGCGGCGGCCCGGTGGGAATTACGACGATCGCAACAGCACTCGGCGAAGATCCCGGAACGATCGAAGAGGTTTACGAACCTTTCCTCATCAAAGAAGGTTTTTTGAAGCGCACGCCTCGCGGACGGGAAGTTACTACTTTAGCCTATACGCATTTAGGGCGATCGCGCGGGATAGAACAAGGAATATTGTTTTAAAAAAATAGAGCAATGGCCGGCACAAAATCATTAGCAAAAGACAGCGTTATTTACGGCGGAACCACCATCATCACGAAGTTTTTCAGTTGGCTGATGACCCCGTTGTTCACCTATTATATTTCACGAAGTGATTTCGGGACGATGACCAATTTATATGCCTGCGCTGCTGTAATTATGGTCGTCTTGACGTTCGGAATGGAAACCGGATTTTTCTATTTTGCCAATCAAAATCCGGCGGAGAAACGCGGGAAAGTTTATTCAATGTCGATATCGGTCGTCGGCTTTTTCGTCGCCTGTTTCCTTTTTAGTTTTTTAATTTTTTTGCCTGCGATTCGTCCGGTTTTATGGGACGATTTAATTCCGAGTGTATATTTACGATTAGTGATTATCATCTCGGCGATGGATACCTTTATTGCTGTTCCGTTTGCTTTTTTACGTTATGAAAAAAGACCTGTACGATTCGGTTTTTTCAAAATATTGCAAGTGATTCTGTATGCTTTGCTTTGCGTGTTTTTTTTAGTCGTTTGTCCCAAAATCAACGAAAGTCATCCCGAATGGATCGCCTGGTTTTGGCAGGATAATTTCAAAGTCGGTTACATATTGATAGCCAATTTGATAGCGACAGGCGTTCAAACCTTGTGTTTAATTCTGACTATGACGAAATTCCGCTTTTCGTTTGATTGGAAACTGGCCAAACAAATGATCGCTTATTGTTTTCCATTGATGTTGATGGGATTAGCAGGAATGAGCAATCAAGTGGTCGATAAAATTGTCTTTCCGACTGTTTATCCCGATAAAGCGTTGGCAATGTCGGAGTTAGGCGTTTACAGCGCATGCTTCAAAATCGGCGTGATTATGGTGATATTTACGCAGGCTTTCCGTTACGCTTTCGATCCTTTTATGTTTGAAAAAGGGAAGGACGGCGACGCCAAATCGTCTTACGCGCTGATAATGAAGTATTTTGTCTGTTTGGGATTGCTGGTTTTCCTCGTCGTGATGTTTTATCTGGATATTTTCAAACGTTTTGTCGCGCCGGAATATTGGGTCGCGTTAAAAATTATCCCAATCGTCTTGATGGGCGAATTGTTTTTCGCCGTTTACTACAATCTTTCGCTGTGGTATAAACTGACCAAGCAAACGTATTGGGGTACGATTTTTTCGACTATTGGATTCGTTATCATTGTGTCTCTTAATCTGTTATTTATTCCGAAATACAGTTATATGGCTTGCGCGTGGGCAGCGTTCGCAGGGAATGCGTTTATTATGATTTTGTCGTATTTCGTTGGGCAAAAGCGGTATCCCATTCATTATAATTTGAAAAACATCGGGTTTTATGCCGGATTAGCAGCGATATTATTTGCGGTATCTTATTTCATTCCGATTCAAAATCAGTGGCTGCAGATGGGATTTAACAGCTTACTGCTTGGGATTTATCTGTATTGTCTGATTCGCAAGGATTTGCCGTTGAAGCGGATTCCGTATATTCAAAAATGGATTCGATAAAATTCGTTTATCTTCCAAAAAACGGTTTTGTCGGAGCCTTCGCGGGTGCCAATATCGAGTTCTTTTAATTTGGAGATAATGGCCAAAAAATTCACAACCGTTGCAGCCATTTTTCAAAGAAAACATCATAAACTCTATAAATGCTCGATTCTTCATAAACCATCTCTTTATCAATCAATGCCTTAATCGCACGATTAACCGTGCTTGCCGAACCTAAATTATATTTTTTCAGAAAAACTTGGGAATTAATTTGTTGAATATTTTCCTCTTTCGCAATGGCTTTCAACAAATTAAATTGTTGCGTTGTCAATAAATTCCGGTAATTAATATAGGTATAATCACGCTCTAACAAAATATTTTCCATCACTTTGGTTACTAACGCATTATCAATATTTTTTGAAGAAATTTCAAACAAGCGGTTAAAGAAATATTGAACGTAGAATGTATAAATATGCAATTGATTCAACATTTCCAACACTAAATTTCGGTCCATGTTTTTTCCTACTTTGGTAAATTTCTCCATAATAAAATCGGCATAAATATCTTTATCCAAACGATTTAAATACATAATTTCGCTACTTTGATAAAAAGGGCGGCCATAATCGCTAAACATCGACAGAAGCAGATGTTTGTTGCTGCCCGAAAAAATAAAATGGACATTATTCCGCTGCTGAACATGCGTTCTTAATAAGGCTTCCAAATTCTTTTCGGGATAATTGACAATCTGCTGAAACTCATCAATAGCAATCACATAATCGGTTTTTTGCGAACCAATGTATTCAAAAATAGCTTCAATACTCCGTTCAATTTCGATGTTATTTTGATAATCAAACTCAATTTCAGGCGCGCCGGTCAGGTTATCAAACACAATTTTTGCCCGTATTCCTGTCAAAAAACTAAGCAATTTCTTGAAAAAGTTGGACGAATATTTCCTTTCATCCAATAGAATTACCTTACTAAATTCGCGCACAAAGTCAGCCGTATTAGTCGTTGATAGAATATCGAAATACAGTAAACGGTATTCTTTTTCACTTTCAAGATGATGAAAAACATGTTTTATTAAGCCTGTTTTTCCCATTCTGCGTAATGATAATAACGTGAGGTTCCGATTATTAGCAATTGCAGAGATGATTTTTTGAGTTTCTTCTTCCCGATCGCAAAAATATTCGGGAGAAATATAGCCCGTAATAGGGAAAGGATTTTTTATATTCATGGCGTAATTTTTTTACGCAACAAAGATAATGATTATTTTCTTATTCGACAAAAAATATTGCGCAAAATGCGTAACGCAAAATGCGCAATATTTTTTACTATTTTTGTTACTTCACTTCCCAAACATCTCCCGTCATTAAATACTCTTTTAGCGTACGCGCAGGCTTCTTTTCTTGAACTTCCGCAATCTGCCGTTCCATTTCTTCCTCATAAGCCGGAGCTTCCACATCGCGAATCACGCCCAAAGCTACCGGCAATTCGGCGCCGTCCATCAAAGCTAATTGACTGTGTAAAAACGGATCCGATAGAGTCGTATCATGAACCAGCACATCGTCCAAGGTATAGCCGTTCTCGCCGATTGTCACCGCTTTGAGTGTAAATCCGTCGCGGACAAGGCCTTTCTCGCGGTTTTTTCCAAAAATCATTTTTTCACCATGGCGGAGAAAAATGGTTCGATCAGGGCGATTTTCCTGTTTCACAATGCTGTCGTTGATGCCATCGTTGAAAATCACGCAGTTGAGAATCACTTCCACAACGGAAGTTCCTTTATGACGAGCTGCTGCAACTAAAATTTCCGGAGTATTTTTGACGTCGGTATCAATCGTACGGGCAAAAAAACGACCGCGCGCGCCAAACGCCAATTCCGCCGGGCGGAACGGATCTTCGATGGTACCGAAAGGCGAAGATTTGGAAACAAAACCGCGGGCAGAAGTAGGAGAATATTGGCCTTTGGTCAATCCGTAGATTTTATTGTTCATCAACAGAATGTTAATATCGACATTGCGCCGCACGGCATGAATAAAATGATTGCCGCCGATCGCCAGACAATCGCCATCGCCGGTAGCTAACCAAACCGACAAAGCCGGATTCGCTACTTTAACGCCGGTCGCAATCGCTGCCCCGCGCCCGTGAATCGTATGAAATCCATACGTATTCATATAGTAAGGCAAGCGCGACGAACATCCGATTCCGGAAATTACAGCTATATTGTGCGGAGCCACAGCCAATTGCGCCATAGCCTTGTGAAGACTGTTCAATACTCCATAATCGCCGCAGCCAGGGCACCAACGAACTAATTGCGGACTTTTATAATCTTTTGCTTCAAACATAATTACTCGTCTGCTATTTTGTTAATCTCTTCTACTAAACGGGATACGACAAAGGGTTGACCTTTGACTCGATTGAATTGATACGGCGCGAAACCGTCGATCTTAGCGCGTAAATATCCGGCAAACTGTCCTAAACTTTGTTCGACAACCAATACTTTCGGATATTTTTTCAAAATTTCTTCCGCATTTTTCGGAAGCGGCTGAATGAAACGAAAATGGCTGAAAGCCACCTTTTTACCCGATTCCCGAACTTTTTCTACCGCTTCGGACAGGTGGCCATAAGTTCCGCCCCAACCGACAACCAAAACTTCCGCATCTTCATCGCCCAATACTTCCTGCAACGGAATAACATCGGCAATCTTATTTATCTTTGCCTGACGGACTTCCACCATTTTCTGGTGATTTTCCGGATCAGTACAAATCGTACTTAAATGAAAATCTTTCTCCAATCCGCCGATGCGGTGTGCAAAACCTTCCGTGCCGGGAATAGCCCAATAACGCACTTCATTTTCAGGATTACGATGATACGGTTTCCAATCCTTAGCCATTTCCGGTTGAACGTAAGGCGGTTGAATCGTAGGATATTCTTCCAAATCGGGAATCCGCCATGCCGAAGAACCGTTGGCAATATATCCATCAGTCAATAAAATAACCGGAGTTAAATGTTCCAAAGCTAACTTGGACGCCCAAAACGCAGCATCGAAACAATCGGTCGGGGAAATAGCCGCCAAAACGACTGCGGGACTTTCGCCGTTGCGTCCATACAAAGCCTGCATCAAATCGGTTTGCTCGCTCTTGGTCGGCAGTCCGGTGGATGGCCCGGCGCGCTGAACATCAATCACTACCAAAGGAATTTCGGCCATGACTGCCAAACCGATCGCCTCGCTTTTCAAGGCCAGACCCGGCCCTGAAGTACTGGTCGCCGCCAAATTTCCGGCAAACGAAGCGCCGATCGCCGTACAAATGCCGGCAATTTCATCTTCTGTCTGCATCACTTTGACGCCCAATTCTTTGCGGGCAGCCAATTCCTGCATAATATCCGTAGCCGGCGTAATCGGATACGATCCTAAAAACAAGGATAATCCGGCTCGTTCGGCAGCGGCAATCAATCCGTAAGCAGTCGCTTTATTTCCATTCACATCAATATAAAATCCTTTTTGATGCGGAATAGTCTCGATTCGATAAGTCGAAACCGCAGCATGAATATTATGTCCGTAATCGAATCCGGCTCGCAAGACTAACAGATTGGCTTGCAGTACCACCGGTTTCTTTTTGAATTTTTCGGAGAGCAATTTTTCCACAATTTCCAAAGGACGGTTAAACAACCAGCAAACCAATCCCAAGGCAAAAATATTGCGGCTCTTCAAGGCTTGCTTGTTGTCGGCAATGCCCTCCAAGGCCTTTTTACACAACTGAGTAACAGGCGCGGCAACCACTTGAACGGAAGTCAAGCCCAATTCCTGAAACGGATTATCGGTTAGGAACAAAGCGCGCTCCAAATCTTCTGCCTGAAAAGAATCGGTATCGATAATCACCACCGAATCGGGCTTCAAAAATTGGGCATTCACTTTCAAAGCCGCCGGATTCATCGCAATCAGAACATCGGCTTTATCGCCCGGCGTATAAACTTTTTTTGCTCCCAACTGCATTTGGTAACCCGAAACTCCGCTCAACGTACCGTGAGGAGCGCGAATTTCGGCCGGATAATCGGGAAAAGTGATGATTTCATTTCCTAAAGCGGCCGATAAATTGGAAAAAAGGGTACCAACTAATTGCATCCCGTCGCCCGAATCGCCGGAAAAGCGAATCACTACATTTTCTAATTCCTTGACTTTCATTTCGTTTGCCATAATAAAATGAACTGAATAGTTAATTAAATAGCAGGGAGCAAAATTACAATTTTTTTAGGATTTTTCCTAAAAAAACCAAAGAATTAACCCCAAAAAGAATAGCACAAAAGAATAGAAGGGTTGCATTTACCTATGTTCGGCGGCAGTTCCGCTGCCGCCGAGCTTAACCAATTCATTTTGTAAAACAATCAATTCGTTTCCAACCGCTTGACATAGACGTG
>JAISKG010000118.1 GCA_031261015.1 Dysgonamonadaceae bacterium
CCGAAAACAAGCTGATACTTTTCTTTTTTTTCTTCTTTCATTTTCTGGAAAATTTAAAATATTAGACATAAAATTATTTCTGAAATTTCTCAAAGAATCTCGTGACAAAAATAGAGCATAATTTTTTGAAATAATAATCCTATATTGAATAATTATGCCACCTTTGCATGAAATTAGTCGTAATATGAATAATGTAGGTCTTAATATCCGGAAATTGAGAGAAAAGAAGGGTTTTTCTCAGGAGTTTATTGCCGATAAACTGGGCATCAATCAAAGTACATACGGTAAACTTGAAAGAGATATGTCAAGTATGACTTTGGACAGACTGTTTAAAATAGCTGATGTCCTTGAAGAGGATGTGACTACTTTGCTTGATATTGGCAAGAAAAACATTTTTAATAATCAAGCTAATCAAGGTAACGGATACGTAGAAACCATCAACAACGACTACAAAGCAATGGTTGAGGAATTGAAATTAGCTTATGAAAAAATGCTTACTATTAAAGATGAACAAGTCGTTTTGTTGAACAGTTTGTTAGAAAAGAAGTAAGGTTGAATTAGTTTGGTTTCATCGCAGCCCTCATTTTCCGTACCATACTTAAAGGCACACCAGCAAAATCCGCAATGAATTGATCATCCGGGCTTTTTTGTATCATATTGGAAAGCATTTCTTTCCGATTGCGTTCAATGCCTTCTTGGATTCCACGTTTTGCGCCACGTTTTTCACCGAGCTTCTCTCCAAGTTTCCGGGCGCGCTTCCTCTCCGTCGTCAATATTAATTCCTCAATTCCCATGGTCTTCGTTCTCCCTGTTATGTGATCTAATTTTCTGTCAAAAATAATACCATTTTCCGAATTTTCAAAATGAATGTAGTTTTTCAAAAAGTTCATGATCATGCGGATCTTGTCTTTCGGCAGCTCCATTGCCAGAAATTTCTTTGATAAGCGAAGCTTGATTTCCATTAAGGCAGCATCACGCTCTTTTGCATTATCCAGATTTTTTCCATCAAAAACGGAGCGGACGATCAGAACGACCATCGCAAACGGATTGTTGCTTTGCAATAATTCTTCCTCGCTTTGCTGCGCAATCTTATAAACTTTATACCGGTAAATTTGTTCAGTATCTAAAAGTTTCATTATAAATTGATTGGGACGAATTTTTCGATTATTTTCCGTCAAAATAGCGTAAGCAGAAATCGGTTTATTATATTTGTCCCAGATCCGGTAAAAGTAAGTGAACATTCGTAGCGGAAAATCTGTGCTATACTTCGCTTGCACTTCACAATGAATCAACACCCATTGTTCCGCTCCTTCTTTCGTATAGATTTTAGCCAATTTATCCACAATTTTTACAGCGTATTCATCCTCTTCTTCTGTCGGGAACAGTTGCGCCAACTCCTTGTCAAGAAAAGTGATACCTCGCTCGAAATCGAAAATTTCATCGGCTTTGGAGTGCATGAAACGCAGAAAATCATCGAAGACGTCTTCCAGGATGCCTTTCCATAGATAATCGTTTTGGTGGCGAAATTTCTTAGTCATTTCTTCCTTTCAAATAATATGCAAAGGAAAATGTTTTTACCCGGAAATTGGGTTTATATTAGGTTATTTTTAGGTTAAGCATAGGTTAAAAAAACAATTCTATGCCATATCCGATCCGACAATTACGATAATTACTTGGAAAACTATTCGGCAAGAATTACTTCTACAATATTCCGGATTTTATGATGAAAAATCAACAGAATTATTAATTGAGATGTTGAAATCGGAGATCAGTTCTTATACAAAAAGGATGTATTTTATTTTCACTCCAAATAAGTATATCCATAAAGTCCCGACCGATAATTCGATAAAAATTCCCGGCCTTCTTCCACCGTGATTTTTCCTTCTTTCATCGTTGAAGTCACCCACGATTCGACTGTTTTTACTAATTTTTTTGGATTATATTGTACATATTCCAATACATCGGCAATCGTTTCTCCATCCACTACTTGCTCAATTTCGTAACCGTCTTTGCTGACCGAAATATGAACGGCATTCGTGTTGCCGAACAAATTATGCAAGTCGCCCAGAATTTCCTGATAGGCGCCGACCAGAAAAACGCCGATATAATATGGCTCTTTCCGGTTCAAGCTGTGTACGGGCAAATGGTAGGTGTAATTTTTCATGTTGATGAAATTGTCGATTCGTCCGTCGGAATCGCAAGTAATGTCCTGCAAGGTCGCCGTCCGGTTCGGTTTTTCGTCCAAGCGCGAAATGGGAACGATCGGAAATACCTGGTCGATCGCCCACGAGTCGGGCAAGGATTGAAAAAGCGAAAAATTACAAAAATATTTGTCGGGCAGCATTTTAGAAATCTTCCGGAGTTCTTCCGGTGCATGCTTCATATTCATCGCCATTTGATACACTTCGCGCGCAATCGACCAATACAGTTTTTCCACTTGGGCGCGAGTTACCAAATCGACCAAGCCTAAACTGAACAAATCGAGCGATTCTTCGCGGATTTGCTGGGCGTCGTGCCAAGTTTCGATCAATCGCGGCTGGTTCATTTCGTCCCACAGTTTGTACAGTTCTTTCACTAATTCGTGCGCGTTTTCGGGCAGTTCTTCCTCCTCTTCCCATTCGGGTAAAGTAGCGGTTTCCAACACTTGAAACACGAGAATCGAATGATGCGCCGTCAACGAACGTCCCGATTCGGTGATGATATTCGGTTGCGGAATATCGTTTTTTATGCAGGCATCGACTAAAGTAGAGATCGAGTCGTTGACATATTCCTGAATCGAATAGTTCATGCTGCTTTCGCTTCCCGATGAGCGCGTGCCGTCGTAATCCACGCCCAAGCCTCCGCCGATGTCAACAAATTCGACAGCATAACCCATGTTGCGCAATTGTACATAAAATTGCGAAGCTTCCCGCAAAGCATTCTTAATTCTCCGAATCTTAGTAACTTGACTTCCGATATGAAAATGAATCAACTTGAGGCAATCTTCCATTTTATTTTTTTGAAGGAAATCGAGCCCTTCCAGCAATTCACTCGACGAGAGGCCGAATTTGCTCACGTCGCCGCCCGATTCTTCCCATTTGCCGCTTCCCGAACTTGCCAATTTGATCCGAATTCCAATATTCGGGCGGACTTTCATTTTCTTGGCCAATTCGGCAATCAATCGGAGTTCGTTCAATTTTTCTACGACAATGAAAATGCGTTTGCCCATTTTTTGAGCCAAAAGCGCCAGTTGAATATAATCTTCATCTTTGTAGCCGTTGCAAATGATCAGCGAATCTTTACCGGTGTTGATGGCTAATACGGCGTGCAATTCGGGTTTCGAGCCGGCTTCCAGTCCGATGTTGAATTTTTCGCCATGATTCACAATTTCTTCGACCACTTGGCGCATCTGATTGACTTTGATCGGATAGATAATAAAATTCTGCGCCTCGTAATGATATTCTTCAGCTGCGGTTTTGAAACAATTGGAAATTTTTTCGATCCGGTTGTCCAAGATATCGGAAAAGCGCAACAGCAGCGGCGCTTCCACATCCCGCAATACCAATTCGTCCATTAAATTTTTGAGATCGACGGTCATGCCACCTTTTTTAGGTGTTACCGTAATATGACCTTCCTCGTTGATGGAAAAATAATCCAATCCCCAACCATGAATATTATACAATTCGAGCGAGTCTTCTATGCGCCATTTTCTCATTGCCTTGCAGTATTAAAGCTATTTTTTTGATTTTTTTCTAATGGGAGCTTTCTTTTTCTCCTTATTTTCCCTGCCTTTTTGGATGATTTCCTGCGCTTCCCGGTAAGTCAAATCTTTGCTTTCCGTTCCTGCGGGAATTTTGTAATTTTCTTTGTCGTATGCAAGGTAAGCTCCGTAACGACCGTTCAATACAAAGAGTTTTTCGTCTTCAGGGAAAGATTTGATCACTTTGTTCATCGCCTGCGATTTCTTTGTGACGATCAGATCTTTTGCTTCTTCGATTGTGATGGTATAAGGACTTAATTCCTTGGGAATCGAAACAAACGCTCCTGTGTCGTATTTGAGGTAAGGGCCGAAACGGCCGATGGAAGCTGTAACCAAGTTTCCTTCATATTCGCCCACCGTTCGCGGTAAATTAAATAGTTTGAGGCCTTCTTCGAGCGTGATGGTTTCGATGGATTGATCTTTGGTCAGCGAAGCAAAACGCGGTTTTTCGGTGTCGTCGGCCGTCCCAATCTGCACGTAAGGACCGAATTTCCCGATTTTGACCGACACCGGCTTGCCTGTTTGAGGATCGGTTCCCAATAATCTTTCACCGACTTTAAATTCCGATCGCGAAGCTAAAACTTCTTCTACGATTGGGTGGAACAGATCATAAAATTTATGTAAAGTATCTGTCCAAACCAGTTGTCCTTCGGCGATTTTGTCGAATTCGACTTCCAGATCGGCCGTGAAATTGTAATCCATGACTGTCGGAAAATGCACCGTCAAGAAATCGTTGACGACAATTCCCGAATCGGTCGGCGTTAATTTATTTCGATCTGCGCCGACGATTTCGATATTTGCTTTCTTCGAGATGTGTTGATTCTTTAATGTCAGCGTCACAAATGCTTTCTCTACTCCTTCTTTATTTCCTTTCACTACGTATCCGCGGTTTTGGATCACCGAAATTGTAGGCGCGTAAGTCGAAGGACGACCGATACCTAATTCTTCCAGTTTACGCACCAAACTGGCTTCGGTGTAGCGCGGCGGTTTTTGTGTAAGTTTTTCGGTAGCAGTAGCCTCCGATAGATTTAAGACTTCGTTTAATTGCATGGGCGGAAGGATTGTTTCTATATTATCTTCCGTATTTTCGTCGTCATTGTCTTCGAGATAGACACGCAGGAATCCGTCGAATATAAGTACTTCTCCGTGAATGTAAAATTTGTCTGCCGGGTTATTGCTGATGCCGATCGTGACGGTTGTTCGTTCGAGATTAGCGTCGGCCATTTGCGAAGCAATGGTTCGTTTCCAGATCAATTCGTAAAGTTTTTGTTCTTGCGAACTTTTTTTGATAGTGTGATTCTGGATATAGGTAGGACGAATTGCTTCGTGCGCTTCCTGGGCGCCTTTGGATTTCGTATGATATTCGCGAATTTTGATGTAATTGTTACCAAATTCTTCTTTGATCTCTTTTTCCGCAGCCCGCAATGCCAAAACGGATAAATTCAATGAGTCGGTACGCATGTAGGTGATCAATCCGGCTTCGTACAAACGTTGAGCGGTCATCATGGTTTGTCCGACGGTGTATCCGAGTTTGCGCGAAGCTTCCTGCTGTAAAGTAGAAGTCGTGAAAGGCGCCGCCGGCGATTTTTTGGCCGGTCGCGTCTGGATATCTTCGATGGAGAAGGTCGCATCCCTCAGCGAATCCAAGAAGTCGAACGCTTCCGCTTCGGTTTTGAATCTTTTATTTAATTCGGAACGAACCGTCGTTTTTCCGTCCGGTAAGGTAAAGTACGCATAAACTTTGAAATACGCTTCCGCTTGAAAATGATTGATTTCGCGTTCTCGTTCCACGATGAGCCGCACAGCCACCGATTGCACCCGGCCGGCCGAGAGCGAAGGCATAATTTTTTTCCACAAAACCGGCGAAAGTTCGTAACCTACGATACGATCCAAGACCCGGCGCGCTTGTTGCGCATTGACTAAGTTTAAATCAATATTGCGCGGATTTTGGATGGCGTATGAAATAGCGCTTGGCGTAATTTCATGAAATACAATCCGTTTGGAATCTTGTTGATTCAAATCCAGCACCGAATATAAATGCCATGCAATGGCTTCTCCTTCACGGTCCTCATCGGAAGCCAGCCAGATCATCTTAGCTTCAAGAGCTGCTTTTTTCAATTCTTTTACGATGGCTTCTTTGTCCGGAGTGACGGCATAATCGGGTTGGAAATTATCCTCGATATTAATTCCTATGCCTTTATCTCTCAAGTCTCTGATATGACCGTAACTGGATAAGACTTTGTACTCTTTTCCTAAAAATTTCTCTATAGTTTTCGCTTTTGCCGGTGATTCGACAATGACGAGATTTTCTTCCATTTCTTTCTTCATTTCTATTTTGAGCGCGTAAAGGTACTAAAAACTTTAAAATTTCACATTGATTCCTGCCATAATATTGAAATTCTGTGCCGGATAACCGTACCAAAGATCGTATTTTTGAAACAGGAGATTATTTAAAATAACAAAAACGGAGAAGGTTTGGTTTACGGAATAAACGCCGGAAACGGAAAGATCATGAATATCTTTCATTTTCAGCTCGCCTTTCTCGAAATGGTAGGCCTTGCGTCCGAATTCGCCGTGATAAGCGAGTGTAGCGTGCAGCGGAAGGGTTGGACAGCGCCAGCCGAGCGATAGGTCGGCAGTCATATCCGGTTTGCTCCAGGCGCCTAACATATTCGGGTCCGGTTCGGTCATCGAGTTTTCGTCGGAATCGGCTTCTTTCAGTGAGCGTTTATAATAAACCAATTTCAAATTAGCATCGAACAAATCTTGATAGGCATAATCGAAAGCCGCTCCGATTTTCCACGTGTTCGCTTTCGCATAATAAGGCCTGATGAACGATCCGAGCAGCCACGGCTCGTTGGAAGACGTTAATTCCGGATCGAAGATTGCAGATAATAAAAAGTCATCCGTGTAAAAATGGGCATTATTGGCGATTTGATAACCGGTAAACAAATCAATCTGATGATCGGGCGCAAACGAAAATTTGAGGCCGAGCGTTCCGTCCAACGGAATTTTAGTATCGTGCACGCGGTAAACCGGCGCCAGATACCGGTTTTCGTAATATTGACTGTAATTGCTTTGATCCTGAATGCCGCCTTGCGCAACTATATATAATAGGAGTTGATCGGTGGGCAGCCAGTTGAATTTTACATCCGGAGCCAACAAAAAATCTTGAGTACTGCCGAATTGTCCATTGACGGAAAGTCCGAGTTGAGCATTCCATGCAGCGTCTTTAAACGTTAAATAAGGAGTTCCCGAAATTGTCCAATTATTCCGATAGCCATCGAACAGGAGAATTTTATAAGTGTATCTTTTCAAAAATCCTTTGATCCCGATACCCATCAAATCATTGTCAAAATTTTTGTACAGACCGAAATCGGCTGAAATACCATTTTCCGTTTGTCCCTGCAAGGCTTTTGTGAACTCGTATTTCTGTTTAAATAAAGTGTACCTTAGATTAACGTGATAATTAATTTCGTCATTATCAACAGAATGAATACCTGCATGCGCCGTAAGTAAATGGTTTACTTGATTGATGTTTTGATCGATGCCTTCCGATCCGAGCACATCGGTCAGTTTCCAAGTATAAATCGAATCTTCGGGAAGACCATAATAATTGAACATCGAATAAGTGTATTGCGCATCGGCGTTGAAAACCGCTTGTTTAAAATAGTGACGATAATTTGCTCCCAGCAAGTTATCGTTGATTTTCATTTTTTGTTTCCCGTCGTTTTGCAAATACTTGACGTTGCTGTTGCTCGAACGATGGGAAGCGTAAATGCTAAGGAAATCTTCCTTGGTTTGCAGGATTTGATAACCCACGTCGCCGTCGATATTCAACAAACTGCTGACACCCAAATGTAAATAGCCGCGTTGTTGAGGATCGCTTGCTACATTCGTATAATACGCCTTGGGATCCAACAAATTAATCGCCGGTGCGACTGCTGCCGGAAAAGTATAATTGGAAAATTCCGCTTTGGAATTAGTTTTCCCCGGCGCTTTGATTTCCGGCCATTGATTGATTTTCGAAGCGTCTTGCAGCAACGGATTGTAAGCTCGTTGCAAGTTTACCGTCCGGTTCAAACCGGTTGTATCCTGTTTTGCGGTCTGTGCTTGAAGCGGTAAAGAGATGCCGGCGACAAGCAGGAAAATATAGAAAAATTTTGTCCGATTCATTGCAGTTTCTTTAAGCGTTCTTTCACTAATTGATCAATATCGTCGTTCTTATTTTTGTAGTTTGTTTGTAAACTTTCCAGATATTGGCGTGCTTTCAAATTGTCTTTTTCGGAAGCATAAACATCCGAGAGCAAAATATAACTTCTTGCTAACCAATAGAGATGAGGCGTTCCTTCCTGAATATAATCCTGTACGATGATTTTCGCTTCATTGGGATGTCCCGTGTCGAAATAATGTTGAGCGAGCAGGTATTTTGCTTCAGCTCCGAAAGCGGTGCGGGTATCTTTGGCCAGCGTTTCAAAATCTTGTTCGGCAGCGGCCGGCTTCAGTAACGATTGGTTTGCTTTGGCGCGGTAATAACGGGCTTCTGTGGCGGTTTCGGGATTGAGCGACGGATCTTTCAGTAATTCGTCGGCTGCTTCAACCACTTGTCCCGGTTTATTCGAGTGCGCCGCCGAACGGAGAATTCCCATCGTAGCAATTTCTTTATTCGTCTTAGTTGTAGCGATTTGCTGCAAATATTGATAAGATTGTAAAGCTTTGCTGTATTCTTGTCCTTGATATTGTAATTCAGCTGTTTGAGCTAAGGTTTCTTCCGTATCCACAGCATTCCATTTTGCCGTGCCGCCCAACGATCGCACATACTCGGTATAAGCGGGCAAATCGCCCATTTCCATATACACCGATTGCAAATCTTGTAGCGCTACTTTCGCTTCCTCGCTTTCGGGATAACGTGCAATCACGTCTTTGTAAGCGGCAACCGACTGCGGCAAGCGACGCGTATTGAAGTAGAGTAAACCGATTTGAACGCCGGCTTTGCGAGTGGGCGCGCTATTCGGATATTTACTCAACAAATTCTGATAGACTTCGATAGCATCCGATTGCTTGTCGAGCATCACGTAAGCTTGACCTTTTTCGTACAAGGCATCCGCCACGTACGGCGAAGTTTTGTAATCGTTGACTAAGCGATTCAATTGCGCGATTTTTCCCTGATAATCCTTTAATAATCCCATCACTAATCCTTTCTGAAACAAAGCGTAATCGGCAGTTTCCGGCATCGTGTTGATCGCTTTATCATAAAAGGTTTGTGCTTCCTTGAATTGGCGATTTTGGAAATAGCAATCGCCTACGCGGACGTAAGCATCTGCCAATGAAGCGGTTTTGTTGTTTTCGTCGCGGATAAAAGTTTGAAAATAACTTTCCGCTTGAGCATATTGTTGTTGCTTGAAATAGCAGTAACCGAGATTATAGTTGGCCAAGTTGCGCAAATTTCCTTCGTTATTTCCGGTCGTTTGGAGAAAAGCTGTGTAATCTTTGGCGGCTGCCATATAATTTTCTCTGAGATAATAAGATTCGCCGCGCCAATACAAAGCTTTGTTTTTCTCGTTGTTGGCTTGACTGCCGGCGTCCACCGTTTCGGTAAAATAACGGATTGCATTCGTATAATCTTTATTCGTGAAAGCAATTGTTCCCAAATAATAAAGAATTTGCTGTTTCGCTTCCAGAATTTTTTTGCCGGGATTTTTGATTTTGGCGATCGAAGCTAAGGCCGTATTGTAATTTTGTGTAGTGAAATACACGTCGATCAAGGCGTTATTGACTTGTGTGGCATAAATCGAATTGGGATATTTGTTCAGAAAATTTTCCAAAGCCGTCACCGATTCCCCAAACGCAGAGTTGGAAGTTTGATGCAACAACATGGAATAATTGTACAACGCCGCTTCCTGAGCGTGAGGACTTGCCTCGATCTTAGACGCCGATTCGAAAGCGCGCAAAGCATTTTTATAATCTTTTGTATTCAAATAAGATTGACCTAAATACAAGTAGGCGCTTTGTCCCGTTTCGGTATCATCCGGCTGACTTAAATTCAGATATTCAATGGCTTTCGGATAATTTTTCTGATCGAAATACGAAACTCCAAGTGTGTAATAATCCAGTGGATCAACCCTATGTCCCGAGGAAACAAATTTTTCCAGATATTTCGCTGCTTGTTGATAATTGGCTTCATAATAATAAGATAAGCCGATGATCCGATTCATTTCGGTGTTGCCGGAATTATTCGGATAAGTTGACAACAAGTTTGTTCCGTCTGCAATCGTTTGAGTATAACGTTTTTGTGCGAAATGAATTTGGCTGAGATAATACAACGTTTCCGGCAGATATTCCCGTTGATCTTTTAACGCATTGAACATCACCAACGCTTGATTGTATTCGGCATTGGAATAATGAATGTAAGCCAGATAAAAATCCGTTGCGGCGCGATAATTCTTTCCATTCATTTTCAACAGGGAAAACAAACGGAAAGCTTCTTTGGTATCGCCTGTTTTTAAGGAAGATACGGCCAAACGGTAGGCATAATCTTCCTGCTGTATTTCGGAAAGATAATCCATATCCGATCGTTTCAACCAAGTAATCGCTTGATGATAATCGGCTTGCGCAAAGTACAACGATCCGGTCATGAAAGCAATTTCATTAGCGTGGATGCTCGTCGAATGCGCTTTCCAATAAGCGATTAAATCTTGCTTTACCTCTTGATAACCTTGATAATAATCGGAAGCCAAAAGCAGATAATCGGCTTCGGCAATCCGGTCCGAATCTTTGGCTAAGGATTTGTATTGATGGATTTTGTCGATGCAACCGGCGAAATTCCGGTCGTCGAACATTTGCTTTCCTTCCTGAAAAAGACGCTCCGGCGCTTGGAAAGAAGCGGAACGTTGCGCCGAAACAGTCAAGATTCCGGCGGATAAACAAAGGATTAAAACTATTTTTCTCATAATATTTTTCCGATTTGAAAAATGCGTTGCAAAGATAATGATTAGTTCTTAATAAATTTCCGTTTCATCCATTCTTCGAGTTTGATTAATTCGTCGCGGTATTGTGCAGCTTGGATAAAATCCAGCTTTTTGGAAGCTTCCAACATCAATTTTTTCGTTTTTTCGATGGTTTTTGCCAATTGTTTTTCGGTCATTGTTTGAACGACCGGATCGGCGGCGATGGGCAGATGCACTTCCTGCGTATATGCTTTCGGTTCCGGTTGTGAAATATTTTGAATCAATGACGATTGCGTGGTTTTGACGATGGCTTTCGGCGTGATTCCGTGTAATTCGTTGTAATGCAATTGTTTTTCTCTTCTTCGCGCAGTTTCGTCAATGGTTTGCTGCATGCTGTCGGTGATGCGATCCGCATAAAAGATTACTTTCCCGTTTAAATTACGTGCGGCTCGTCCTGCGGTTTGTGTCAGAGAGCGATGCGAGCGTAAGAAGCCTTCTTTGTCGGCATCCAGAATCGCGACGAGCGAAACTTCGGGCAAATCCAAACCTTCGCGCAACAAGTTGACGCCTATGAGTACATCGAAAACGCCCTGGCGCAATTTTTCCATAATCTCGACACGCTCCAAGGTATCCACATCCGAGTGAATATAAGCGGTTTGGATGCCGAGTTGCTGGAAATAAGCGTTCAATTCTTCGGCCATGCGCTTGGTTAGCGTGGTGACTAATATTCGCTCGTTTTTTTCTTTGCGTTGCTGAATTTCTTCCATTAAATCGTCAATCTGATTCAAGCTCGGACGAACGTCAATCACCGGGTCTAACAATCCCGTTGGACGAATCACCTGTTCGGTTACAACTCCTTCGCACAATTCCAATTCAAAATCGGCGGGCGTGGCGCTGATAAATATTTTTTGAGGCGTGAGCGATTCAAATTCGTCAAAAGTCAGCGGGCGATTGTCGATGGCAGCCGGCAAACGGAATCCGTATTCGACCAAATTGATTTTGCGGGAATGATCACCGCCGTACATCGCACGGATTTGCGGGATGGTTGCGTGACTTTCGTCAATCACTACCAGAAAATCTTTCGGAAAATAATCGAGCAGACAAAACGGGCGGCTTCCCGCCGGACGCCCGTCGAAATAGCGCGAATAATTTTCGATGCCGGAGCAATAGCCAAGTTCGCGGATCATTTCCAGATCGTAACTCACACGTTCGTATAATCGTTTGGCTTCCATATCTTTTGCGTTATTTTCAAAAAATTGTACGCGTTCGTCCAAATCCAATTCGATGTTGGCAATTGCTTGATCGATGCGTTCTTTCGTGGTGACAAACAGATTGGCGGGATAAATTTCGTATTGTTCTTGCGTTTCGATGCGATTTCCGCTGAGCGGATCAAAAGTGTAGATTTCTTCGATTTCATCGCCATAGAAGACAATGCGCAAAGCTCGTTCGGCGTAAGCCAAGAAAATATCCACCGTATCGCCTTGCACGCGGAACCGTCCCGGCGCAAAATCCGTTTGATTGCGCGAGTAGAGGCTATTGACCAATTTTCGGAGAAAAACATTGCGCGAGAAAATCATGCCTTTCTTCACGTGAATCATATTTTCCTGAAAATCAGCGGGATTTCCCATGCCGTACAAGCATGAAACCGACGAAACGATAATCACGTCTTTTCGTCCCGACAATAAAGAGGAAGTAGCCGACAAACGCAAGCGTTCGATCTCTGCGCTGATAGATAAGTCCTTCTCTATATAGGTGTTCGTGGTGGGAATATAAGCTTCCGGCTGGTAATAATCGTAATAGGAAACGAAATATTCCACGGCATTTTGCGGGAAAAACGCTTTAAATTCACTGTATAATTGAGCAGCCAAAGTTTTATTGTGACTAAGAACCAAGGCCGGCTTATTCAATTGCTCGATAACATTCGCGATAGTGAAAGTTTTTCCCGATCCCGTAACGCCCAGCAACGTCTGGTAAGGTAATTGATTTCTAATTCCTTCCAGCAATTCCCGGATTGCTTCCGGCTGGTCGCCGGTCGGTTTGTAATCGGAGATGAGTTTAAAGTTCATAGATGGTTTTTGTCATTTAACGGTAGATCAAGGAGAATATTGCTTCAACGGCTGATAATAGCGCAACGAATCGCCCGGCGTTAATTCCGGATGAAAAATTCCGATCAAATCTTTCAGAACTCGTTCCGGATGAATAGGAAGTTCCTCGTAATAAGGCGTTTTACCCGTATTGCAAGCGTAGATGCGTTTTTGCTTGAAAGCATCGAAAAACGCATAATTGGCGTATTCCAGCGCTAATGCGGTGTAAGTCAATTCCTGCCGGCTGTTGTATTTGATTAGCCAGTAATCGGCTTTCTCGGCTTTATCCAAAACCGATTCAAACGAGAGCGAAATCGAGCCGGTGTTGGAATCGTTTTTCCACAAGTAATCGGCTCCGGCATCGCGGAATAAGTGAGCCGCGTAACTATTGCCGCCCGGCATGTACCAAACGCCGCTGTAAATTGTTTCAGCGAAGACAGTAGGATGATAATCGACGGATTCGCTTCGCTTTTTAAGATCAGTATAATTCTTTGCCGTTAAGGCGAATAATGAGTCGGCCAATTGTTCCTTTTCGAAAAATACGCCATAGAAGCGGATCCACTCGGCACGACCTAAAGGCGTAGCTTCCATGTAATCCATGCAGGCAACCCAGGGAATGCCCGATTGTGCCGACGGATCGCCGGTATTTTGCAGGGGCGAGGCGAAAATCGCTTCCGGATCGATCGAACGGATTTTTTCCTGATTGGGATTGGCGGCCGTTCCCAGATTGGCTATACGGCCTTGATTGACACCTTCCTGCACTTCCGCAAGGTTGATGTATTGCGGTTCGCAAACGCCTGCAAGTGTTTGTAAAACATTGAGTTCGGCAAAGAAAGTGCAGGGAACCGCGCCATAGCTGACGGTTCGTTGCAAGGGCGTGCGGATCAAAATTCCTTCGGGTAATTTGGCCGGTAATTCTGTGGTTTTGGGAACCAGAACATAGCGTTGCCAGCCGGCGGTTTTATTCCAAGGATTTTGAACGGTCACGAGGATGTAGCCGGGGTGGGGTTCGATGCGGAAGCCTTCGGCGTAGTGGAGGGAGTCGGAGAAGGTAGCGCTTTCCGATAAGGATTCCTGCTTTTTGCAACTTGGGAAGGCGAGCAGGAAGCATAAACTTAGGAGTAGGGTGGTTGTTTTCATTTCAATCGTTTAATATCCTCTTCGATTTCTTTCAATCGTTGAGTAGCCCAAATGCGAAACTGCGTACCTTGCGGTGATTTTACACGATAACCTACGGAAATTACAACGTCGAGATTGTAATGTTTTATTATAACTTCTTGCGTTTTTTCTGCAATAGCACCGTGTTGAGTGGTATGTCGGAAATCCCGACATACCACTTTTTCCTGCAATTCTCCTTCTTCAAAAATATGTTGAATATGTTCGGTAATGGTACTTCTACCTTTGCCGAATAATTGTCCCATTTGCGCTTGCGTAAGCCAAACGGTTTCGTCTTCGAGGCGGACATCAATTTTGATGTTGCCGTCGGGGGATTGGTAGATTAAGATTTGGCTTGCACCGATTTTCAATTCACTGTTATTCATTGTTGTCATTTGTAATGTTGTTTACCTTTTTTTCCGCAAGACCTTTACGGGTTTCTTCGTTACCGATTGTGCCAAAGTGAATGAATTTGTCGAAATTAGATGTCATTTTATATCACAGAAAAGTCAATGGATTGTCGTTTCATTCTTAATTTTCAACTGGTTTGTAGCACGGATAAAAATTTTATGTTTATCTAAAAACCCTTTTTTTTCACCGCCTTGTATTAGTTGACTGTAAAAATCTTTTTTATTTCTTCGTGGAAAAGAAATATTTGCATAAACTTTTTTGTTTGGGCTGATAATGCTTTTTTCTCTGAAAATTTTGACTGCGCTAATAATCTGTTCTTTGGCTTTGTCAAAATATTTTGAGATATTTTTCGATTTACAATCTTTTATCTCAATAAATAAAACCCAATTTTTTTCAGTATAATTTGTTACATAAAATACACCCTCGCAATTATCAGGTTCTTTTCTTCTTTCATTGATAAAACATTGTGGTTTGAAAAAAGTAGCTGAAATGTTTAAATTAGGATTTTCAATCACCAAAGTATCTATGTTATCCGGTTTTTCAGTATAAATTTGTATATTTTGCACTCCTTTTGTTCTTTCCGTTAAATCAACAAGGTGAATATTAGGGAAATCTAACCCAATTTCATGTTCCAATTTATCATCGCCAAAAACTTGTACAATTTCATTCTTCATCTTGATAATAATTTAAGATTTGGTCGTACTCGGTCATTTGCTCGGTCATTATGTTATCAAAATAATTTTTGGAAACGATTCCATCTTTATCTTGAATTGAGCGTAATTTTCCGTTTTCAATTTCCCAAATAGAAACTGATTTAGGGTTTAACCAAGATTTTTTTGACAGAAAATTATTACTTAAAAATTCCTCTTTTTCTCTGCCTGTAAGTTGTGAATTTACCAGCCCGCCCATCATACAGTTATTCAGTGCGTACAAAACATACGGACTATGCGTTGTAATAGTTAATGAGTGTTCTACAACAGGTGCCGCCGCGCATATTTCCAACAGAAAATAAAGCAAATCACGTTGTGTAGCAGGAAATAAATTTTGTTCTGGCTCTTCGATAATAAGATTAGCAGAGTTATAGAAACGCCTGTTAAGGTCAAATTTTGCTAATTCTCTGGAATTTTGTATATTGTATTTTTTTAATAATGTATCAAAATATTCCTGTTCGGTTATTGA
>JAISKG010000172.1 GCA_031261015.1 Dysgonamonadaceae bacterium
GTTTGACAAGCAGTGAGGGCGGCAGTTTCGGTACGCAGACGGCTTTCTCCCAGCGACACCGGCTGAAATCCGGCCGTAATTGCCTGAGTCACTTCCTCTTCGCTGAAATCGCCTTCCGGGCCGATCAAAATCAATACCGAACTTTCGGCATCCAGCGACCGGCTGAGCAAAGGTTTTTCTCCCGCGTAACAATGCGCAATAAATTTTTGTCCTTCAAACGGTTGGCGGATAAATTGTTCCCAAGGAGTCATCGCTTGCAATTCCGGCAAAACCGCTTTCTCCGATTGCTTCATGGCGGAGATCAGGATGTTATCAATTCGATTGAGTTTCATTTCCTTGCGTTCGGAAAAACGTGTACGAAGAAAAGTAATTTTGTCGATACCGATCTCGGTGGCTTTTTCGGCGAACCATTCGATTCGGTCAAGGTTTTTAGTCGGCGCGACGGCAATCTCAATCCGTCCGTTCCACAATGGGTCCATTTTCTGAGTTTCAATGATTTCCACACGGCAGTGCTTGGAATGCGCTTCGCAAATTTCGGCTTGAAACAAATGTCCTTTTCCATCGGTAATATGGATCGTATCGCCGGTTTGCCGCCGCAAAACGCGCACGCAATGCTGCGATTCCGTTTCCGGCAATTCGGGACAAATCAACAAATCGGGCGCGTAGAAAAGCAACATATTATTTATATTCAAGCGTTTGAACCGCAATTAGTTGATCGTATCGCCCACCCAAAGGACGGAAATAAACCATCAAACAATACTCATTTTCCGTTTCGTAATAATTTCCTTCCAGCAAGGCCGTTGAGGCAGCCGTCGCATTTCCTTTTTGCGTCACATAGAGGAAGTTATAATAACCTTCCTTCAGCAAAACCGTTTTCACATAACCTTTGTCGGTCGCACTGTATTCCATTTGCGAATCGGCGTTTAACAAATTGTAAAACGCATCGCTCAAGATATAAACTTTCTCGGTAAACGGTTGATCACAAGGAATATAAAAGTGAACGATTTCGTAGTCGGCTTCGGTATTCGAATCGTCGGCGTCGTTGCGGCGGATGTAAAATCGTCCGTTGAGATCTTCGTTATAGGAATAGGAACGATCGCCTCTGCGGTAACCCGGTTTCAAAATCGTATGATAATAAGGAGCATAGTATTCGACCGTTTCGATTCCCCAGCCGTTCCATTTGGTCGTAGTCATCTCGAAACTGCGGTATTCGTTGCCGCCGTCGAAGATCAACGCCGGGTTGTGATCGTAAATCGCTTTCCGGTTTTGAACGCTTAAAGGCTTCAGCAAAGCGGCTTCGTTATCGAACCGCCGGTTTTGCTGCACATACACTTTGAGATCCTGAAGAGGAACCCGTATTTCATCGCCATACAAAATTTCAAAGCTAACGGCTTGATAATAATTGTTTACGCCTTTGTCCGTCACCGACGAAGCTTGCATCCGAACACTCGCGCGCGGATCGACTACAGAAAAACACGCATTCAAAAGCAAATGATCCTGTTCGTCCCAAACTTGCAGCACATAATTTCCCGAAACTTTCAACTGCACTTCATTGTTCGGGATAAACAATTGATAATGAATATAATCCATCGTTGTATTGAACGACTGTACGTAATCGGTAATGTAATTGTTTTGCAAACCGTTCAGATATTCCGACGGAAGCAAAGCGGAAGGCGTCCAGTCGGCATTGCAATGCGTGACCGAATAACGGTAATAACCGGGCGCGGAACCCAGCACATCAAAACGAATGTCAATCGCATCATTTCCCTGTAATTCGAGGATGGGAGAAGCTTCCCAATTAGAAGTTAAGCGTACTAACAAAGTTTTTACTTGTTCCGAAAACGGTTGAGTACGAATCGGTTGAGCGGCGAAACATACAGAAACTACGCCTGAAAAGAAAACGGTTATGAGGAAAATTATTTTTTTCATTGGACAAAAGTAAGAAAAAAACCAATAAAGCCACTATTTTTGTATCCTCTCAAATAATTGCAGATATTTTTTTCTGCTTAAAAGATAATATTGATAGACAATACTTTTCCGAAAAACTTCTTCCGGTAGCGTGTATTCCTTTCTTTCCGGTCCATACTGTTTTTTCTGCCGGTGAAAATCTCGCCGCGCCTTCCGAATCGCCGCCGCATGCGCCGGATGTCCCGTTAAAAGTCCTTGCAAGGCAACCAAATAGTCCAAGAAAAAGCGGACGATCATGACTTTGGAATAATCTTTTCGCGGAAGATTTTTATAAAGCATCAATAAATTATTGCGGTAATTCAGAAAAGTTTTTTGCGGATGATTCATGTTCAATGTAGCGCCACCCAAATGATAAACCGTTGATAACGGATAACAAACAATTTTTGCGCCGGTCCGCCGGATACGCCAGCACAAATCAATTTCCTCTTGATGGGCGAAAAATCGCGCATCCAATCCGCCGAGCGATTTATAAATTTCCGTGCGAATGATCAGGCATGCGCCGCTGGCCCACAAGACGTTAGTAATATCGTCGTATTGTCCGCCGTCTTTTTCGACGGTATCGAAAATCCGTCCGCGGCAAAACGGATAGCCGTAGCGGTCGATAAATCCACCAGCTGCTCCCGCATAGTCGAACGAACTACGATCGCGCGCGGAAAGGATTTTCGGTTGAAGAGCAGCCACTTCCCGGTGATTATCCAAATAATCGATTGCCGGCCGCAACCAGTCATGACCCACCTCTACATCCGAATTAAGCAATACAACATATTCATTTTCAATCTTTTCTAAAGCCCGGTTATATCCTTCGGCAAATCCGTAGTTGCGATCCAAAGCAATCGTTCGGATCGACGGATAATGTTGAGTCAGAAATGCTAACGAATCGTCGGTCGAACCGTTATCAGCGACAACAAGCTCGACCGATTCCGGTTCGGTTCGCGCAATTAACGCCGGCAAGAATCGCTCCAGCAACTCCCGCCCGTTCCAATTCAAAATGACGACTGCAACTTGTTTCATGACTGATCTATTCGTTTGTATTTCCACCGGTTGTGCGACCACAGCCACAACGCAGGATTGCGCAGAATGCTCCGTTCCATCGCACGCATGTATTTTTCGGTGATTTCAAATTCAGGCGTTTCCTTCGGATCGGCGGAAATCAATTCCACTTTTCCTTCGTAAAATCCTCGTTTTACTTGAGTTATATCCAAATAACAGACTGCCGCTCCGGTTTGTTTGGCAATGCGTTCGGCTCCGATTAATGCCGGCGTATCCTGATGCAAAAATTCCGTCCAATAGTGTAAACTGTTAGCGGACGGCTTTTGGTCGGAAATAAAACCCAACAACCAATTCTGTCCGGCGCGCCGCATCCGGATGATTTCACGGTAAATATCGATTTTGGGAAAACCGACGGAATGAAAGCGTTTCCGAAGATTTAAAAACAATTTGTCAAACACTTGATTCTTTAACGGGCGATAAATCTGCCCGATCGTTACCGGCGGTTCGTTGCGTGTCCACAAAGTAATCGAAGTGACCCATTCCCAATTTCCGTAATGTCCCAGCATCAGGATAACCGGTTGATTTACATCTAAAAACGACTGAACGGTTTCCATATTCCGGAAAATAAACCGCTTTTTCATTTCCGTGTCGGAAATACGCATCAATTTGATCGTTTCAAAAAAATAATCGCAGAAATGACGGTAAAATTTTTTTTCCAGCGCAATCAAATCCACTTCGGATAAATCGGGAAACGCATTTTGCAAATTATTGCGTGTCAGCTTTCTACGATAACGGGCGACATAATACACCCAATAAAACAATCCGCCGGCAATACGCTGTAACCAGCCTAACGGCAAGCAGGCTGCCGGATAAATCAGCGCATATATAATATGGTATAAAAAACGATTCATCGTTGAATAGTTAAAGCCGTTTGACCGGAATTGAAACCGGATAAAGTGATTGTTTGCAGTCGATTAACCCAATCCGCGCAGTAATCGGTTTCTACTTTAATATAATTTTCGGTAAATCCGTGCATTTTTTCGCTGTGTTTTGTGTGTTCAAACAGAACCGAATGAGTCGTTCCTATCTGGGAGCGGTAAAAGTTTTGCGTTTTCCGTTCCGACAGAGCCAGTAATTGCTTGCTTCGCTCCTGTTTTTCTTTAGAAGAAACAACCGGATTGATTTCCAGCGCTTTGGTTCCGGGACGTTCGGAGTAACTAAACACATGCAATTGTGAAACCGGCAAAGATTCCAGCAATTGCTTGGTTTCTTCAAAATAGGCATCGGTTTCGCCGCGTGTGCCCACGATCACGTCCACGCCAATAAAAGCATGGGGCATCCAACGTTTAATTGTCTGAATTTTAGCTGTGAAGAATGCCGTCGTGTATTTGCGGCGCATCAATTGCAGTACGGCGTCCGAACCGGCTTGCAACGGAATATGAAAATGCGGCGCAATGCGGCTGGAATGAGCGACCCATTCGATCATTTCATCCGTCAGTAAGTTAGGCTCGATGGACGAGATACGGAAACGATCGATCGAAGCAACTTTTTCCAACGCTTTCAGCAGATCGAAAAAAGTTTCTCCGGTCGTTTTGCCGAAATCACCGATGTTGACGCCGGTCAGCACGATTTCTTTCGCGCCGTCGCAGCCGGCCTCTTCCGCTTGGGCGGCTAACGAAGCGATACTGCCGTTGCGACTCCGCCCGCGTGCAAACGGAATGGTACAATATGAGCAATAATAATCGCAGCCGTCCTGTACTTTCAGGAAGTAGCGCGTACGATCGCCTTTGGCGCATGAAGGTTCAAAAGCGATCATTTCCTTGACCGGCAAAACTTCAGCTAAATTGATTTCACCTAATTCCAAGCGATTTTTTTGCCCTACAATCGCCTGCAAATGAGCGGCAATGTCTGTTTTTTGTCCCGCGCCCAAGACCAGATTCACGCCTTCGATGCGACGTACTTCTTCCGGTTTGAGTTGGGCGTAGCAGCCGGTCACGATCACGAAAGCCTCAGGATGTTGCTGTTTGATACGACGGATGGCTTGCCGGCATTTTTTGTCGGCCAGTTCCGTCACCGAGCAGGTGTTGATGATGCACCAATCCGCTGTTTCTCCCGGCAAAACTTTCCGTATTCCATTATCAGCCAATTGTTTGCCAATAGAGGAAGTTTCGGCAAAATTTAATTTGCAGCCCAGCGTGTAATACGCTGCTTTTTGATTTTGAAAAAGAGTTGTGTCAATCATTGCCGCAAAGGTACAAAAAAAGCGAAAATGATTTTTTACACGATGGCTGTAAATTGTTAATTTTATCTATTTCAGGATATTTACCGCAAATTGCACCATAGCGCCTACACCGTATTGCAACGCGTCTTCGTCCATATCGAACCGGTCGTTATGGTGCTCCGCGCCGCTTCCCAAAGTTTCATTTTTAATGCCGACAAAAGTAAAAACCGTGGGTGCAAGTTCGCTGTATTTGGCAAATGTTTCGGCAGCATACCAACTATATTGCTCGTTTGAAACCACTTTATCGGGATAAATTTCTTTTATAACGTCCTGAGTAAATTTTGTTAAGAGGGTATCATTGACAACAGGTCCCATGGCTATGCCCATTTTATCATAAAACTTAATCGAACAATTATGTGCACGGGCAATATCTTCGCTGACTTTACGCAGCAGGGAAAAACCTTTTTCACCTTCGACAAGGTCAAAAAAACGTATTGTACCTCCTATATAAACCGAATTGGGAATGACGTTATAGGTTTCGCCGCCTTGCACTTGCGTAATTCCCAATGTGAGTGTTTTGGTAATATCGCGCTGATTATTCCATGCAATCGAAATACCGGTTAATACATTTGCAGCTGCAAATACCGGATTGATAGACAAATCGGGACGCGAAGCATGGCCGCCTTGTCCGATCACATCGAAGGCAACAGTACCGGTGCCTGCCATTATCGCGCCTTCCCGGATATACAATTTGCCTGTTTCAAGATTCGATTTGAGATGATTACCGTAAATAGCATCTATTTTCAGAGGGCGAAGAGCCTCAACCATAGCATGGATGCCGGAATTGGTCTCTTCGCCTTCTTCAAAAATAAAAACGATTTTGCCTGTGAGTTGATCTTTCCATTCAGTCAGTATTTTTGCTGTTCCAAGCAAAATAGCAATATGTCCGTCGTGTCCGCAAGCGTGCGAAACGCCCGGGTTTTTCGACAGATGCAACTTTTTCTGCTTCAAATTGATTTCGCTTTCGGGAATGGGCAAGGCGTCAATATCGGCGCGTAAACCAATGGTTTTACCCGGTTTTTTAGTATCTAAAACCGCATAAAATCCTGTTCCGGGCACTTTTGTTATCAGCAATCCCAGTTGAGCGATTTCTTCCTGAATAAACTTCGCCGTTTCAAACTCTTGCCCGGACAGTTCGGGATGTTCATGCAAATAGCCTCTGGTATCCCGGATATACGCATCGACAGATTTAACTTTTTCCAAAATTAATTCTTTTTTGACCGTTTTTTGCGCTGCCATCAAAAATACATTAAAAATTAGTACAAATAAGATAAAATATTGTTTCATAACTCATAATTAATTGCTATCCGGCAATATCGCCACAAACAGCCCCCATTCGAAATCGGGGTCGAAATAGTTGCGCCAGTTGCCGTAAAATAAATTTTCCATCGGATAAACAATATAGCCATCCCGAAAATGGTCGGTACGATCGTAAGGCTCCGCCAGAATGAGAACGTCGTCTTCAATTGAATTGGTATCCATTGAATCATAACCGATTACAATTTGCCAATGGCCTCCCCATTCGTTGGTGCCGATAATCACAGGAGCGCCTTTTTTCAGGAAATCCAGAAAAAGCGAAGGTTTGATGTTTTCCTTGTCGTAATCGTAAGTTGAAACATACTTTATCCCTCCCACCTCGTCGAAAATATGGAGTAAGTGACACAAATAAGTAGTATCCTGTTCCGTTCCTCGCAGGGCTTTGAGCGACATCTCATCATATCCGCCCAATTTGCCGAAATAGTTCAGCGCCATTAGCGCGCAACTCGGTCCGCAGGTGACTTCGGTAGTCTGCTGATAAGATTTGAATTTTTCGAGCAAAACGAGCGAACCTTCGCTTTTCATTGAATAAAAATCGCTTGACTGATAATATTTATCATGCATAGTTTTATTGGAGCAAGAAAATACAACAAATAGGGGAATGAAATATAAAAAAATTCTCATTTGTCTAATTTATAACTTAGCCAATCATCACTTGTTCGTTAGTAGCCCGGATTTTGCGGCGTTATATTTAACACCTCTCCCTCATAATTGGTTGCCGGTATCGGAAGACGATAGAGTTTGCCTTTCAGATTGGCAAGTTTGGCGCGCTGAACGTCGTGCAACTTAACATAAAACGGAGCATTTACTTCGTTTGCTACATCGGGAAACGCTGCTTTGATGCTGTTGGCATCCGCATAGGTATCTTTGTAGTATTCAAAGTTATTAATGGCATTTTCGACAGTCGAAACGTAATTTTTCCAGCGAACCAGATTGTACCAGTGTTTTTGCTCGAATGCAAATTCATAATCCCATTCGTTATACAAGTCTTCTTTGGTAAGCGTTGTCAGTGCACCTGAAGAGCCGCCAAAAGCCCGCGCTCTGACTTGATTAACCAACGTCAAGGCTTCACTGTCTCTGCCGAGGAACAACAAGGCTTCTGCTTTGATAAGCAATACTTCTGCGTAACGATACTCGATGCGGTCGATATTGTTAGGCTGTTCTTTCGTGGCTTTATAATCGGGACCGTCATACGAGGCGCGATGAATCCATTTACCGTTACGGACAACGCTGATCGGCCATGTTAGTTTATCGACCGTGCCGTCTTCAAAAGTAATACTTGTGGCATACGAGAAAAGTTTGCGTGAATCGTTATTGCTTGGAATACGGTTTTCGAGCGCGATGTCGCTATAACTGAGGTGCGGGTCTTGACGGGCGTCGCCCGGCCAGGTGTATCCGCAATGGGTCTGGTGATTGCCCATGCCGCCTGCTTCGCCGTCGATGCCGTCGCCGTCGTGACGTACCGAAAAGATCACTTCGTCATTGTTTTCATTTACTGCGCCCCAAATTTTATTGTAATTGGTAAGTAATTGATATTTATTGCTATTGATTACTTTATTGGCATAGTCGATTGCTTTTCCCAACTTTGAGGCGTCAGTAGAAGTCGATGCCGGGTCGCTCTTGGTATTGGCGATAGTCTGCACCTGTTCATAAGTAAGCGGTTTTTGTCCCCAAGTCAGATACACTTTTGCCAAAATTGTATTGACGGCTCCCTGCGAAGGTTCGGATTTAGCAGTGGTGTACTCCGGCAAATATTCGGCCGCTTCGGTAAAATCCTTTATGATTTGTTCATACACAGCATCAATGGAGGCGCGTTCCCTGCCTGCAGCCGTTGTTTCGTCGAGTATCAGCGGAATTTCGCCAAATGCTTGCACTAATTTGAAATATTCGTGTCCGCGGATAAACTTGGCGCGAGCAATCAACAGATCTTTGTCGGCCTGCGTTAAGTCGGCGCTTAGCGGCGAGGCTGTAATTTGCGCTATGGCCAGATTGGCGGTTCCAATACTGATATAGGGATCGTCGAAAAGCTCGATAATCACTGCATTGTACTCGTCAATGTCTAATCTGGATACATTATCGGGGTCAACGAGACCGCCTCCGGAAATTCCGGCAAGGACTTCCGTAGCGCCTTCTGCAAAGACTGTATAATACGAACACAGCCATTGCAGCGGAAGATATGCCGAATTGACTAATGCGCTTGCTTCCGATACTGTGACGGGAGTACCGGTTTCGCCGCCCTTATCGGGGTCGTCATCATTACAGGAAAAAAATGCGCCTGCAATAAGTGTAATCAACACTGTCGAAAAAAAGAATTTCTTTTTCATACGATTTAATTTTAAATTTGTTAATATATAATTTAATAACTTTCAATTTTCAATTCAAAACGTCAGGCTTGCGCCGAACAAAAAACTTCTTGCTGTGGGATAAACACCCAGATCAACGCCATTGGCAACTTCGGGGTCGTAACCTCGATATTTTGTCCATGTATATAAATTCCGGGCAGAAACAAAAAACCTGAAATTGAAAGCATACTCGCTGTTTGGCCTAATTGCGGGAATGGAATATCCAATGGTCAAGTTTCTCAACTTCAAGAAAGAGGCGTCTTCGATATACCGGCTGTCCGGACGCGTTATTTTTGCGCTGTTGATGTGCGGCACGGTGGTTGACGGATTGTCTTCCGTCCATGCATCCAACACGGTTGTTGACATATTGTAAGCGTCGCCCGTGCGTTCGAGATAGCGGCGAAGCATATTATATACCTCGTTGCCGTAAGTTCCGCCGAAAACCGCCTGAAAATCGAAACGTTTGTAATTGACAATCGAAGAGAAGCCATAAATAAAATCGGGTTGAATACTTCCCAACACCGT
>JAISKG010000214.1 GCA_031261015.1 Dysgonamonadaceae bacterium
TAAACGCTCCCGTAAAATCGGAAGTAGTAGTGACGGAATTCTGCTTTTCCACCCCGCGCATTTGCATACAAAGATGTTGCGCCTCAATCACGACCATTACACCTAAGGGATTGAGTACTCGCTGAATACAATCTTTAATCTGCGTAGTCATCCGTTCCTGTACTTGCAAGCGGCGAGCGTAAACCTCCACGATGCGAGGAATCTTGCTTAAGCCTGTGATCGCTTTATTCGGGATGTAAGCGATGTGCGCCTTTCCGAAAAAAGGCAACAAATGATGCTCGCAGAGGGAAAAGAAATCAATGTCCTTCACAATCACCATTTGCCGGTAATCTTCCATAAAAAGAGCGGAAGAAAGGATCTCATCCGGATTTTGACGATAGCCTTTCGTGAGGAACAACATCGACTTAGCTACACGTTCCGGCGTTTTCAACAAACCTTCGCGCCCGGGATTTTCACCCAGCAATTCGAGAATTTTTTCGTAATGAAAAGCGAGTTCTTTCCTTTTTAATTCTTCGTCCATCTCGTTTATTTTCATTCGGTTTGAGGAATATTGATTTGATCGGCTATGATGTACATTTCTTTTCCGAATTCCGGAAATTCGCGTTGCAAAAGGGCTTTAAAAGCAGTCGCTTCTTCACGCGTAAGAAAATCGCCGACGAATACTTTCCAATTCGGAGCCATGTAGGAAACATAAGTTTCCGTGTCGGGAAACGCTGCCCGGATCAGACCTTGCCTGTTGAAAGCTTCCGCACGCGATTTGGTCCGGTCGCTGTCCATAAAGGCTTGTATGCGAAATCCTTTCGTCTTCACAGTCGCCATTTCGGAATTGACGACGGGACGAACCGGCGCACTGCCGCCGTTCGGTTTCCCAAGAAGAGCTGTGATAGCCGGGTCGCTTTCAATTTCAATCACGCCCGAAGAGGCGCTGTCTTGCGAAGCCAAAGCCTCAATAATCGAATCCTGAGCTTGGATCACGCCCAAGCTCAAGAGGAAAGATACGCCAAGAAGCCAACGTTTCATATTCAAAAAGCTTCTACGATCGGTAAGAATTTTTCGACGGACAAAGAGGCGCCGCCAATCAATCCGCCGTCCACATCGGGATTGGAAAACAGTTCCTTAGCATTGTCGGCATTCGCGCTTCCGCCGTAAAGGATGGAAGTATCGTTGGCAATTCCATCTCCATATTTATCTATGATGGTGCGGCGAATAAAGGCGTGCATTTCCTGCGCTTGCGCGGGCGTGGCTGTTTTGCCGGTTCCGATCGCCCACACAGGCTCGTAAGCCAAAACGATTTTGTGAAAATCGTCTTCGGGCAGGCCGAACAGCGCTTCTTCGATTTGCGATTTCACGATTTCAAAATGCGTGCCCGCTTCGCGTTCACCCAAAACTTCGCCGATACAAAAGATCGGAGTCAAGTTGTTTTCCAAAGCCAATTTCACTTTTTCTTTCAAAATTGCATTGGTTTCTCCATAGTAAGCCCTTCTTTCAGAGTGGCCTAAGATTACATATTGCGCTCCGGTCGAAGCAACCATAGCGGCCGATACTTCGCCGGTATAAGCTCCCGACACGTGATCGGCGCAATTTTGTGCGCCCAATTGCACTTTGCTTCCGGCAATCACTCCGGCCACAGAAGTCAAATGAATAAACGGCGTACAGATAACTACTTCGCATTGGAGTGTTTTACCGTGCAAAGCCGTTTGCAAATCGCGGGCTAATGCCGTTCCCTCTTGGAGGGTTTTGTTCATTTTCCAATTTCCTGCTACAATGTTTTTTCTCATGATGATAATTTTTATTTTGTTTGATCTTTATTGCTGCTTTTACGATCGCACCATAAAAACAGGAGCGATACGCAGATAAACACGAGGCCAATGAAAACGATATTTCGCTTTGCATGATTCGCCGGAATCTGACCATACACAGAACTTTCCAGCGGCGCCGTCCATTTCGCTGCAGCCGGAATACCGAGATTCGACCATTTATTGATAATCACGCCGTCTTTCAACAAAAGCCATCCCGGATTGGAGCGGATGATGGTTTTCAACGTAGTATCGTCGGTTGTGCAAAACGGATATTCTGCGCCTGTGCCGGCTCTCCATTCCTCTATATCAGCGGGTAAGGAGGCAGTGAGGCAATAGAAATCATAATTGTTGGCCTTGCAAAAATCGTATAAAGCATTGATTTTATCAATCTGTAAATCGTTGGCTTTCTCTAATTTATGAGCGATCAGCAAAAAAGTGTAGGACTGATTGCCGAGTACATCGCCGGTAATATCGTCGCCGTCTTCGGTTGTAATACTGAAATCGTGAATTGGTGGCTCGTAACCTTTTTTGATTAAGGTTCTTTGCGTATCAACAAACGTCCACGTACTGTCGCCTTTCGGATAATTTTCGCGGGAAAATACTTGCTCCACGCCATCTTGGGCATAAATCAAGGAAATTTCGTATTCGTTCACCGGCGCATCTTCCGGAATTTCCATCAGTTGCGGGATATTTGCACCGATTTTATACGGGCGGAAATCCAATATGGGCAAATAAAGATAGCAATACAACGAAATTCCTATAATAAATAAATAGGAAAACGCGGTAAACCAAAATGCAAGGGACGAAGTCTTGAAAAGCGGAGTTATCTTCTTGTAATCTAAGAAAATAACGACAGCCGCTGCCAGTAAAACAATATTTTTATAAAACGTTTGCCAATTGGTAATAATCAGCGCATCGCCGAAGCAACCGCAATCGCTCACCGGATTTTTTAAGGCCAGATACAAGGTGAGCGGGGTCATCACACACATAAATGCCAAAAACAGAATCGAATGAAAACGACGGTAAACGCCGGCCAGCAAACAGGCGCCCATCGCAAACTCAACCGCAATTTGCGCGAAAGCCAGCGGCAAAGCCAAAATTTGGAAGAAATCCAATCCGAAAGCCGACAAATATTCTATATTTTTGTATGCACTACCCAGCGGATCGACCGCCTTCACAAAACCCGAAAACACAAAGACCGCACCCAGTAAAATCCGGCAAAATTCAACGATAATCTTTTTATAATCAATGTTTTTCATGACTCGTATTCTAATTTGATTAATGCAAAAAGGGCGTAATTGATCATATCCATGTAATTGGCTTCGATACCTTCGGAAATTAAGGTTTTACCTTCGTGGCTTTCGATCTCTTTGGTGCGGTATATCTTAGTCAGAATCAGATCGGTATAAGAACTGATGCGCATGTTGCGCCATGCCTCTCCGTAATCGTGATTTTTGGCGTACATCAATTCTTTGGTAGTCGTCATCCACTTGTCATACAAGGCCAAAGCTTCCTGATGATCCATCGCGACGGTATCGGAAAATCCCAATTCCAACTGTATCAATCCGATAATACCGTAATTAACGATCGCAATAAATTCCGGCTGAATGCCTTCGTCCACCTTCCCGAAACCGTTGATTTCCAAGCTTCGAATCCGTTTCGCTTTGATAAATATTTGATCGGTAATGGATTGCGGCCGCATGATTCGCCACGACGCACCGTAATCCTGCAGTTTTTTATCGAATAAATCCCGGCATATCCGGATGACATGTTCAAATTGTTGTACGGTATCCATTCGCTTGTTAAAAAAGTAGAGCGCAAAGGTACAATTTTCCGTGCATAAAAACAACCGCCTGGCTCCAGTTTTCACAAACTGGAGCCAGGCATTAACATTACTTAAAAACTTTAGTACTGACTTACAACAGGAAAAACTCTGTTTTTTTTGCTTCTATGAATTAACCACGGCGTATTGCGTGGATAATACGCTTTTTATCTCTGTAAAATAATCCGGAAAGTTTCGACCGCCTTTCCCGATGCTACGGAAACCAGATACAAGCCTGCGGGGACGTCGAGCCGTATCGTTTCCCGTCCTTCGACGTCGTAAAACGCAAGCTTTTGTCCCGCCGGTGAGAAAACAGTCACTCGCGCTTTTTCCTTTGTTTC
>JAISKG010000030.1 GCA_031261015.1 Dysgonamonadaceae bacterium
GTCATTATTATATGCCCTTTCGTAAACCGATAAATTGTGTCCGAATTGATGTTTGAGAACTAAATTACATTCCAGCAGCAGTTGCATGGTATTGTAGAGCGTGGCGCGGCTTACGCGAAAATGCCGTTTATTCATTGCGTCGTACAACGAATCCATGTTAAAATGGCCGGTTTCGGAATAAATAAGGTCTAAAATGGCGTATCTTTCCGGCGTTTTCCTGCATTTCTTAGCCGTCAAATAATCCGTAAATATCTGTTCTACAATTTCTTTTACATCGCCTTCTTCTTCCATACAATTGTAAATTATATCTGCGAACAAAGTTAGTGTTTTTTATTTGGAAAAGCAATCGGGGGCTTTCACCCCCGATTTTATAAATTCCTAAAATATAATTCTTTTACTCGTTATACGTTGGCAAATTTGAATAATCTTTGGAATATCGCATCATCTGCTCCGCATACCCTTCCGTGTAAGTCACCTTCACGTCAGTGATATTTCCTTTCTTGTCCTTCACCACTTCATACACCGGATTCACAAATCCTTTGTAAGGCGCAATATGTAGTTGGGTGTAGCGTTCCTTGATTTCCTTGTGTAATTCGAGATCAACTTTTACGCCGTATTTTTCAACTAAAGCTTGAGCGCCCTTGAAATCACCTTCCGATTTAATACGTTGTATTTCAGCTAATAATTCGCCGAATAAAGTGCGTAATTTCACATAATCATTGACGAAAACGTAGGTTTTCCCGTTTTCTTTCCGCAATTCCACTACTTTGTCATTTTGTCCATGTTCGAATACCCAGCGGGCAATCAACGCGCGGTTGCGCATGTGGGCTTCTTCGATTTCTTTGCCCAATTCGATGCGCGACAATTGCGTCAATAATCCAACCATCACGAAGCGGTAATATTCGGCCTTGTAAGCCTCCGGATCGGATAACAAACCAAGTTCCACCATTTTAGGATCGCCCATGTAATACAGTCCGAACAGGTCGGCGCGAGCTTCTTCGATGGTCGAACCGTAAACTTTCAATGCGTCCTGATCTACGCCCGGCAATAATTGTCCCGAAGCATGTCCCAAACATTCGTGCAAGTCGGTGTGCAGATTGTCGGTTTCGGAACTGTATTTTTCCATCAATTCCTTTTCGTAAGCGCAACAAACAAATTCCTCGTTGAATCCGCTGCCGGCAGCCGCTTTGTCGTAAGCTTCCGTAATGTTGGTAATCGTGACCGATTTGGAACCGAAATCCTTACGTATCCAATTGGAATTGGGTAAATTAATGCCGATAGGAGTGGAGGGATAGCAATCGCCGGCCAGAATAGTCGCCGTAATGGTTTTGAACGTGATTCCTTTCACTTCCTTTTTCTTGAAACGCGGATCGACCGGTGAATGGTCTTCAAACCATTGTGCATTTTTGCCCAATATTTTAGTCATGGCGGCCGATTTCACATCCTTGAAATTGACGATGGATTCCCAACTGGCTTTGATGCCCAAAGCATCGCCGTAAGATTCGGTAAATCCGTTGACAAAATCTACTAAAGGCATTGTATCTTTGATCCATTCAATCGAATATTCATCATACTTTTTCAAATCGCCTGTTTTGTAAAAATCTATCAATAAATCTATTACTTTCTTTTGTTGGTCATCTTCGGCGTATTTCGAAGCTTCTTCCAGCCAATATACGATTTTTTCGATGGCAGGCGAATATAGTCCGCCGACTTTATACACTTCTTCGACCAATTTCCCATCTTTTTTCACCAAGCGGCTGTTCAAACCGTAAGGAACAGGCGTACTGTCGTTTGGCAGTTTCATTGCGTTGTAGAAATTTTCCACTTCTTTTTGCGTAACACCTTCGCCGTAATAGTTATTTGCCGAAGTCACAATTACATCCAAGCGGCTATCCTGATTCACTTTTTTAGCGAAGATCTTGGGATCGAACATCACCGGCGTGATTTCTTTCAAAAATTCGTCGATCGATTGTCCTTCGCGCGCCGGAACGATTGATTCGGGTAGAGCTTTTACTGCTTGATAGAAAAACTCTTGCGAAAATTCGGGTAAAAACTTTTCCTCGCCATAATGATGGTGAATCCCGTTGGAAAACCAAACTCTTTTGAGATAAACAACGAAAGCTTGATAATTGGCTGTAGTCGTATCTCCTTGATAATTAGAATAAATAGCTTCCAACGTCCGGCGGATCGCCAAGTTGTAGCGATTATTTTGGTCGAACAGGATGTCGCGACCTTGCAAAGCCGCCTCGTTCAAGCAATACACCAATCGTTTTTGATTCAAACTCAAACTGTCCCAATCGGTTACCTGATAGCGAAGAATGCCCAGATCGGCAAACTGTTCTACATTGTAATTGAAATCGTCTTGCGGCGTTTCCGTCAGTGTCGCTTCCTTTTTGTTGGAGCAAGCGATGCACAAATAGGGGATCATCATCATAATTAATGCCTTTTTCATACGTTTTCATTTAATATTAGTGGGGCAAAGGTAATGATTTTTCGTGTATTGAGGTTTTTCATATCCAAAGAAAAGTAGTATTTTTGTAGTTGAAAACATAAAAAACAAATATGATGGAAGCTGTTTTAGAAGGTATATATTTAAACATTCCGAGAACCGACTTGAAGTTTTTCAAGGAATTGGCCGGTAAAATGGGCTGGATAACGGAAACCAAAGACGGTTATTTGAAGAAATATATCGCTTCCCGTCCAAAACATGTGCCGTTGTCGGATGAGGAAATTATGTCGGAAGTTGCTGCTGTAAGGTACCGCAAATGAATGTAATTGTAGATACGAATTTGTGGATTTCTTTTCTGATCGGTAAGAAATTGTTATCGTTAAAATCGTTGTTTTCCAATCCGAAAATTACGATTTATGTATGCGACAATTTGTTAGACGAATTTAAAGATGTATCGTCAAGGCCAAAAATCAGAAAATACATATCCGAAAGCGACGTACAAGACACGTATAAGTTAATTGACATGTATTGTCGCCATATACCTATACGAAAGAAGGCAGTTTCGCTTGTGCGAGATGCTAATGATTTGTTTTTATTGTCATTTGCAGAAACCATTCCAGCCGATTTTATTATTACGGGCGACAAAGATTTGTTGTCGTTAGGTTTTCACCGTCAAACGAAAATTGTGACATACAGAGAGTTTGAAACAATAATAGAGTTGTTGTAAGTAGCCTAAAGCAAATATATTTTCCAATTTATAAATTTGTACAACCACCAACAAAAAAAGGCCACCCAACCGGGCAGCCTTTTTTTTCGGATCATATTCCGATGTATTTTACTTAGAAATTAACACCGATACCGATTGCTAAACCAAATTGAGAAAGTTTGTCAATGTCGCCAAATCCTTTTTCAAAATAAATAGCCGGTTCGAAAAATACGTTGTCGCTGAGGTAGTAGTCATAACCTACTTCTATACGAGCACGGCTTTCTAATTTTGCGTCTTTTTCGCCAGATTGATAACCTTTATATGCTACTCCTGCATAGAGAGCGTCATAGAAATAATATCTGGCGCCAATAGAAAAGTTAAAACCGGTTGTTCCGTCAACGTCTTTTTGCTTTTCGCTGTTAATACCAACACCTGCAGTGATAGCCAAATTATCAATTACAAAATAAGAACCGTAAATGCTTAAATCAACATTCAATTTGTTCGATTTGTCAATTTTAGTGTAGCTGAAATCAAAACCAGTTAATTGACCCGATAACGTTTTGTCACCTGCTTTGAAATGATCTTGTGCATTAGCCGTTGTTAAACCTAACACAGCTACTAACATAAATAAAATTACTTTTTTCATTTTTTTGTTTTTAAGAAGATTAAAAAATTTATAACTTCATTCTCTCTGCCGAAACCAAAATTGATTTCGACGGGGCAAAGGTAGAAACTTTTTTCTACCTGCAAAATTTATTTAACTAAAATTTATTAAATTTTTCCCAGTCATCTCCTTAGGCTGCTGTAAATCAAGTATATGCAAGATCGAGGGAGCAACGTCGGCCAAAATACCGTTTTCTACCTTAATATTCTTATTATCAGAAATATAGATGAAAGGAACGGGATTGAGCGAGTGAGCGGTGTTGGGCGTGCCGTCGTCGTTCAAGGCGTAGTCGGCGTTGCCGTGGTCGGCGATGACGATGGCTTCGTAACCATTGGCTTTCGCGGCTTCGATCGTGTCTTTTAGGCAGTTATCGACAGCGACGACGGCTTTTTGGATAGCTTCGTAAACGCCGGTGTGGCCGACCATATCGCCGTTGGCATAATTGACGACAATAAACTCAAACTGTTGCGACTCAATGGCTTTTACCAGCTGATCCTTTACTTCGTAAGCCGACATTTCGGGTTTCAAATCGTAGGTAGCAACTTTCGGAGAAGCGACCAGAATGCGTTCTTCTCCTTCGTAAGGAGCTTCGCGCCCTCCGTTGAAAAAGAAAGTGACATGCGCGTATTTTTCCGTTTCGGCGATGTGCAACTGCGGAAGGTTCAGCACGGAAAGGTATTCACCTAACGTATTGTTCACGTTGTCTTTGTCAAATAAAACATGTACGTTGCGGAACTTTGGATCGTAAGGTGTCATTGTGAAATACTGCAAGTTAGGAATCGTGTGCATCCCGAATTCAGGCATATCCTGCTGCGAGAGAACGATTGTGAGTTCCTTGGCGCGGTCGTTGCGGAAATTAAAGAAAATTACCACATCGCCTTCTTCGATCAAGGCGACCGGCTGGCCGTCTTCCGTGCAGACGATAGGCTTGATAAATTCGTCGGTCACGCCGGCGTCATAGGAATTTTGCACGGCTTGGACGGGATCGGTGGCTACTGTTCCTATTCCGTTGACTAACAAATCGTAAGCTTCTTTTACGCGTTCCCAACGTTTGTCGCGGTCCATGGCGTAATAGCGGCCGACGATCGAGGCGATCTTGCCTGCCGATGTTTTCAAATGATTTTCCAGTTGCTCGATAAAACCTTTTCCACTTCTCGGATCGGTGTCGCGGCCGTCCATAAAACAATGGACAAAAGTTTGATCCATGCCGTACGCTTTGCTGATGTCGGTCAATTTAAAAAGATGTTCAAGCGAACTGTGCACGCCACCGTTGGAAACCAAGCCCAGGAGGTGGATTTTTTTTCCGTGTTCTTTGGCATACGAATAAGCCCGTTTGATTTCCGGATTTTCCAGTATCGAATTGTCGCGTGCCGCCCGGTTGATTTTCACCAAATCTTGATAAACTACTCGTCCGGCGCCGATATTTAAGTGTCCGACTTCGGAATTGCCCATTTGTCCGTCGGGTAAACCTACATCTTCGCCGGAAGCTTGTAATTGAGAGTATGGATAATTTTCCAGCAGGTAGTTCCAATAAGGCGTATGCATCGAGTAAATTACATCTCTTTTCGTGCGGTCGCCGAATCCCCATCCGTCGAGGATGACCAATAATGCTTTCTTTTTTGTCATTTTATCAGGATAATTTGATTTCTTCGTAAGGGAAGCCGAATGTTTCGGCTACTGCTTTGTAAACGATTTTGCCGGCGGCAATGTTCAGTCCGGCGCGTAAATCGGGATGCTGGGCGCAGGCGGCTTGCCAGCCTTTGTCGGCCAAAAGCAGGGCGTAAGGCAGCGTAGCATTAGTGAGCGCCAGAGTTGATGTCATCGGGACGGCTCCCGGAATGTTGGCTACGCAATAATGAACGATGCCGTCCACTTCATAC
>JAISKG010000183.1 GCA_031261015.1 Dysgonamonadaceae bacterium
AATTAGGATTGCAATAGTGATTAAAATAATTTTCATAACTTTCATTTTTTTAAAATTTGATTTTATTGTTGTTTTTATTTTTCCATTCTGAGCATAAATTTTGCTTTTTATACCTTATAAAACATATCCGTTTCCCACCGTGCCGGATTATTGTTAATATAATCAACAATAATCCAATGCCGTTTTTCATTTTGGATAATGTGTTCAAAATAATTGCGTTGCCACACGGAATAACCGATTTGTTTTGTAACGCCAATTTTGAAACCGCGAACAATTGCACCGATTGTACGTGATGTTCCGCACGGTTGCCGCCGTAGGGGCGAATAATTATTCGCCCCTTTATCATTCGCCCATTCATCGTCATTCGCCCTTTTGTCCATCGGTAATTCATTGTTATTGGGCGAATTATTATTACAGGGCGAAAAATTTTTCGCCCCTACACCGGTACCGTCATCATTTGTAATAATCTCAATTATTCCATGTACATGATTCGGCATTACCACAAATTCGTGCAACACAACATTCGGATAATGTTGCGGAATGTCCAACCAACAATCATTTGCCGTTTTGCCGTATTCATTCAAAATCATTTCACCGTCCGTGATTTTCCCAAACATACATTCGTGTTTTTGCACACATATCGTTACAAAATACAACCCTGCCTGCGAATAATCATAATCTCTCAGGCGAATACTGCGGCGATGATGTATGTCAGGATTAAAAGGCATTGTAACTCAATAAAATTTTTCTTTAGAAAATTCTAATCCGCTTTTATCAAAATATAAATCATTTCCCAAAGACACAATAAATCCTGGTCGAAAGTAAATAATGTCGCCTTTTTCGGTTTTAATAATTTGACTTACACTATAAACTTTATATTCTTTTCCCTTTTTAATTTTACTTAATAAATTTCTTGCTATTCCTTCTTGTTCAATAAACAAAGTATCAGTACTTACAGAAACAATGTTCGATTCAAACGAATTATTAAATCTATTCACTAAATTGTTTAATAAATGTATTTCATATTTTTTTGACTCTAAATATCTTTGTTCTGATAGTTCTACAAGTTCTTTGGGTGTTTTCATTTCTTTAAAATTTTCTGCCGAAGAAAACGAAAAATCAATATCGCTCAAAAAAGTCAGAAAACCCCATTCGCCTGCTGTTTTTCCATCCATTTGTTTGTTATATAAACTAATGGAATCTTTATTGATAAAATCTTCTGTCAATCCTTTGGCAAATTTCTCCACTTTTTTGTCAGAAGTAGAACAACTAGAAAAAAATATCATTAAGATAATTACGCTAATATTTTTAATTGTATTCATATCATATTCTTTTAATTAAATTACTCTCACCGCCCCCTTATCCGCCGAACTCACCAAACTCGCATAAGCCCGCAACGATTTGGAAACAACCCGATTACGGTCTTTTGCCGTCCAAGCCTCTTTGCCGCGGGCTTCTTCTTCGGCACGGCGTTGCGCCAATTCTTCATCGGATACTAAAACATTTATGGAACGATTTGGAATGTCGATTTCGATGATGTCGCCATCGCGCACCAAGCCGATGGCACCACCCGATGCGGCTTCGGGCGAGATGTGTCCGATGCTCAAGCCCGATGTGCCGCCCGAAAACCGTCCGTCTGTAATCAGGGCGCACTCTTTGCCGAGGTGGCGCGATTTGATGTACGAAGTCGGGTAGAGCATTTCCTGCATTCCCGGTCCGCCTTTCGGTCCCTCGTGGGTGATAACTACGACATCGCCGCTTTGCACTCGTCCGCCGAGAATGCCGTCGCAAGCCGCATCCTGCGAAGTGAAAACCTTTGCCGTACCTCGGAAATGCCAAATACTTTCGTCCACGCCTGCCGTTTTTATCACGCAACCATCGAGGGCGATGTTGCCTTTGAGAATGCCCAAGCCGCCGTCTTTGGTATAGGCGTGGGCTATGTCGCGGATACAGCCGTTGGCGCGGTCGGTGTCAAATGTTTCGTAATATTCCGATTGACTGCCCATTACCAAATTAAATTTGTTGGCAGGGGCGGAAAGGTAAATCCGTTGCGGGTTATCGGGGGATTGCGGGTCAAGCCCGCAATGACACAACCACTCACCGTCATTGCGGGCTTGACCCGCAATCCCATATTTCACAATCGCCTCTTTCAATGTCAAACCATCAACCCGCAAAACCGAATTGTCAATCAATCCGCCTTTGTCCAATTCCGCCAAAATCCCCAAAATTCCGCCGGCACGATTCACATCTTGAATATGATATTTCTGCGTATTGGGTGCTACTTTGCTCAAACAAGGCGTTTTGCGCGAAAGGGCGTCAATGTTGTCCATTGTGAAATCCACGCCTGCCTCGTTGGCAATCGCCAAAAGATGCAAAACGGTATTCGTGGAACCGCCCATTGCAATATCGAGCGTCATCGCATTGAGGAAGGCGGGGCGAGTGGCGATGCTCAGCGGCAACACGCTTTCGTCGCCATCGCGGTAGTATTTGTAGGTATTTTCCACAATCAGTTTAGCGGCATCTTTGAAGAGTTTGATGCGGTTTTCGTGCGTGGCTACAATCGTGCCGTTGCCGGGCAATGCCAAACCGATGGCTTCGTTGAGGCAGTTCATCGAGTTGGCGGTAAACATGCCGCTGCACGAACCGCAAGTGGGGCAAGCTGCAAATTCTATCTTTGAAACTTGCTCATCACTCACGCTTTCGTCTGCGCTCTGTATCATCGCATCAATCAAATCCAACCTCACCACTTCTCCCCCTCTTGTGGAGGGGGTTGGGGGGAGGCTTCCCGCTTCCATTGGTCCGCCGGACACAAAAACTGTGGGAATATTCAGCCGCATCGCTGCCATCAGCATACCCGGCGTAATTTTATCGCAATTCGAGATGCACACCATCGCATCGGCTTTGTGGGCGTTTACCATGTATTCCACACTATCGGCGATGATGTCGCGCGAGGGCAGGGAATAGAGCATTCCGTCGTGCCCCATCGCAATGCCGTCGTCGATGGCAATCGTGTTAAATTCGGCGGCAAAGCAACCGAGTTTTTCAATTTCATTTTTAACAACCTGACCGATTTCGTGCAAATGTACATGTCCGGGAACGAATTGCGTAAACGAATTGACTATCGCGATAATCGGCTTACCGATTTGCTCCTCCTTCATCCCGTTGGCGCGCCACAACGCGCGTGCTCCTGCCATCCGACGACCTTGCGTACTCGTATAACTTCGTAGCTGTATTTTCATTCTGTTAGTAATTTCTTGCTTTTACTGTGAAATTGAAGGTGCAAAGATAGTCTATTTTCGATGAAAAATAAAGATTTTTTGATAAAAAACGAACGATTTAAAAGAAATTTGAATGAATTACAAAAGAATTATCGTATTTAACGAATGATTACAAAAAAACCGGCAGGGTTGTTCTGCCGGTGAAAGATTTTTTTCGATTGTTCTTTAATTTTTATCGTACACCCAATAACGGAAACTTGCATTAATCGAAAGATCCAAATAAACGGGAGTAGTCGCCAACGTGATGGTTTGGGTCGGCGTAAAAGTGATGTTGATTGCTACTTTTTCCTTATCGCCCAGTTCTTTTAATACTGCTTTAATGATGTTGACTTCCGCGTCGCTCGTCAGTTCGATTTCGGAAGCTTTTTCCGAGCCTTGCGGGTTAACGGCGAAAGTTCCGATCGGATTATATGAATTGTTACCTATTTTAATTTGCAAGTTTTGTATTTTCGTATCTGCCGGCGCTTTGTCTAATCCTTCGACTTTCAGGTAAGATTTTGAATTTTGAAATTCCGAAGAAATGAAATTGGGAGCATTGTCGGCGCCCATGATTGCGCTCAAATACAAAGTATCCGGCGTAGAAATAACGCTACCTGCAATTCCTTGAATAGGAATCCGGTAAACATTGTTAAACGTTTTTGTGGATTCCGTTTTGTCGGGACCTTTGTCGTCGCTGCCGCAAGCCGTAACGAAAAGACCAGCTATGACTGCTAATAAAAGTGAGTTGAATGTTTTCATACGATTAAAATATTACTAAATGGTTGATTAAAATTATTATGAGGCAAAGGTAGTGATTTTTATCAAAAATCACTCCAAATGCTTATGTGTTTTTTCAATAAGCAAACAAAGCGAACCGGTTTTTCGGTTCGCTTTGTTCATTTTTTCCTAATGATGTATTCACTTAAGCTTCCACCACGCCTCTGATGTGCATGATCAGTTTTTCACCTTTGTCGGTCGTAGCGGTAATAGTTTTAGTGAAGGGACCGGGACGACCTTTCGGATTGAAAGTTGCTGTGATTTCGCCGGTTTTGCCCGGTTGGATCGGTTCTTTCGTCCATTGAGGAGTGGTACAACCGCAGGAAGCATGTACTTCGACTACGATAATATCATCTTGCGAAACATTAGTGACTTTGAAAACAACTGATACGAGGCCGCCGTTTTCCTTGATTGTTCCGAAATCATGGTCGGGATCTGCAATAACGATTCCTTTTTTCACTTCGTTACCTACGGGCGTTACATCCTGAGGAGTTGTAAAAGCCATGAAGCTCAAACCTGCTAAGGCAGGAAGAATAATAGCTAAGAATAGACCTTTTTTTAACATAATAACTTGTTTTGAAATTTAAGTTGATAATTGGTTGCAAAATTATAAAATATTTTTCATTAATTATCTCGATCTGCTCGACGAATTTGAGTTGCTGCGCGAATAACTTCCGCCACTTGTGCCCGAAGACGTTCTGGAAGAGGAATTTCCGCTTGATACCGAACGGTTTACGCTGGAACCTGAAGAACTTGAGCTTACACTCGTTCTTTCTCTGCTTGAAGAAGAACTTACCGTCGGTCGCCCGGACGAACTGTTGCTTCTGGAAGTCCCTTCGGTTTTTACACTTTCGCGAACGGTGCTGTTCGATTGGGAAGAAGAAACCCGATTGTTGGTAGTTGTCGGGCGATTCGGCGTCGATTGCATCGTTTCGCTGCTGCGAGTGGAAGTACTCGGCGTTGTTGTGTAAGAACGACTTTCTTGACGAGAAGAATTGCTATTGTTCACTACTCCTTGACGGGTCGTTGTCGAATTTGAACTGCGTAAATCGTTGGTTCTTGAGCTATTACTCTGGTTGTTGCTTCGGCTTTCTTGATAGCTGCTACGGGTTTGATCCGAATTAGCAGGGCGCGAACTCCGGTATTCTTTGTTAATCAATTCACGTTCGCGAGCAGGAGCTGCGTTGAATGATGACGAACTGTTGTAATGTTCTCCACGTCCGCGGTGATTGGGATTGTGGTCGTAACCGTAAGCATACCCGTGCGGGTGGCGGCCGTCGTAGCGATCGTAATACACTCTGCGTCCGTAATAATCATAACGTCCGTCGTAGTAACCGAAATGTACGAAATAGTTTCTCGGCACCCAGCAGGCGTCGATCCAGCGGTAACCGCTTCTGAACCATTCCCAATATCCCGGAATCCAGTAAGCATCAGTGTAAGGAGCCAAAGCCCAGTAACCTTGTATCCAAATGTATTCGCGCGTATAATTGTCCCACGTCCAATAACCGTCGATCCAAATATAATTTGACGCAGGCATGGGAATGGCCGGTGTTCCGACCGATAAAACAACGTTGGGAGCCAGCGGAATATTGGCATATACGGAAATACGTACTTGCGCTTCAACGGAGGTTGCCAAACCTATCATACCAAATAGGGCAATGAAAAAAATAGTGCGTAATCTTGCTTTCATGACTTTAATTATTAAGTTGTTCAACAAATTATTTGCTGCTTTGACTTGTCGATTAAAATAATGTTTAATGATTAATAGTTAATGATAGTTAAAATTATTCGCAATCGCATTGTACTGCAACTAAGTTTCTGTCGCCAAAGGCATTATCTACTCGCGCAACATTCACCCAAAATTTGTTTTCCTGAATCCACGAAGCTGGGAAAGCCGCTTTGCTTCGCGAATAAGGATGTTGCCAATCGTCGCCGCAGACTTCGTATTGCGGATGGGGCGCATTCACGAGGACGTTGTTTTCTTTGTCGGCTTTACCTTGCGCTACTTCTTCGATTTCTGTCCGGATGATCGTCATGGCTTCGACGAAACGGTTCAATTCGGCCAGACTTTCGCTTTCGGTCGGTTCAATCATCAGCGTTCCATGTACGGGAAAGGAGAGGGTAGGAGCGTGGAATCCAAAGTCGATCAATCGTTTAGCCACATCGGTTTCGTCGATACCCGAATACGATTTAAGGTGACGACAATCCAGAATGAGTTCATGACCTACGCGCGATTGATTTCCTTTGTAAACGATTCCGTAAGCTTTTTCCAATCGAGAGGCCAGATAATTGGCATTTAAAATTGCGATTTGAGTGGCTAAAGCCAAACCTTTTGCGCCCATTAGGCGGATGTATCCGTAAGTAATAGGGAGAATACCAGCGCTTCCAAACGGAGCAGAAGCAACTGTATTCAAAGAACTTCCGTCTTTTTCCGGATGTGCGGGCAGGAACGGAACGAGATGTTCCGCTACGCAAATCGGACCTTCACCGGGGCCGCCGCCACCATGAGGAATCGCAAAAGTTTTATGGAGATTCAGGTGGCAGACGTCTGCACCGATGAATCCCGGATTGGTCAGGCCGACTTGAGCATTCATATTGGCTCCGTCCATATAGACTTGTCCGCCGTTGGCATGAATGATTTGGCACATTTCCATGATGTTGGTTTCAAAAATACCGTGTGTCGAGGGATAAGTGATCATGAAGGCGGCGAGGCGGTCTTTGTTTTCTTCTGCTTTGGCTCTCAGGTCGTTGATGTCGGTGTTGCCATTTTCGTCGAAGCGGATTGTCAGCGTTTCAAAGCCGGCTTGGATGGCGCTGGCGGGATTGGTTCCGTGAGCTGATGCGGGAATGAGTACTAAGTTTCGATGTCCTTGCTTGTTAGCTTGCAGATATTCACGAATTACTTTAAGTCCGGCATATTCGCCGGCAGCTCCGGAATTGGGTTGAAAGCTAACGCCCGGCAATCCGGTGATTATTCCTAGATATTCCGTCAGGTTTTCGATCAATTCCTGATAGCCTTCGGTTTGATCTTCGGGAGCGTAAGGGTGAATATTCGTCCAATGCGGATCGTTGAGCGGCAACATTTCGGCAGCCGCATTTAATTTCATTGTGCACGAACCCAAAGAAATCATGGATTGCGCCAGTGAAATATCGCGCACTTCCAAGCGTTTGATGTAGCGCATCAATTCCGTTTCGGTGTGGAAGGAATGGAAAACGGGATGAGTCAAATAATCGGAAGTTCGTAGAAATTTCGGATCCATATACTGTTTTTCCGGAATTTCCCGGTCTAACGAAAGATCTTTATTGAGTGCGGCAGAAAAAATATACAGTAAAACGCCAATATCTTCAGGTAAAGTGGTTTCGTCCAAACTGACGCCGATTTTTCCATCTTCAAAGTAATAGAAATTGACTTTACATTCCAAAGCAGTCTCCTGTAAGATTTGTATGGAAGCTTCTGCCGGCAAAGCAATTTTCAAAGTATCGAAGTAATTTTTATTTTCTTGGGTATAACCTAATTGTATTAATTGTTCGGATAAAAATCCGGCGTAAGCGTGGGTGCGGGAAGCAATGCTTTTTAGTCCTTGTGCTCCGTGGTAAACGGCATAGAATGAAGCCATTGTCGCCAACAAAGCTTGCGCGGTGCAAATATTGCTCGTCGCTTTTTCCCGTTTGATATGTTGTTCGCGGGTTTGCAAAGCTAAGCGCAAAGCGCGTTTTCCGTAGGCATCTTTGGAAACGCCGATGATTCGTCCCGGAATGTTGCGTTTATATTCGTCTTTGGTGGCGAAATATCCGGCGGAGGGGCCGCCGTAATACATGGGGATTCCGAAGCGTTGCGACGATCCGAAGGCTACATCGGCGCCCCATTCGCCCGGAGGGGTTAAGAGGCACAAACTCAGCAAGTCGGCGGCGACAGCAACTTTCGCTCCGGCGGCATGCGCCTGTGCGACCAATGCGCGGTAATCTTCCACCGAGCCGTCGGAATTGGGATATTGAATGATGGCTCCGAAGACGTCGTTTGTCCATTCAAACGTTCGGTAATCGCCTTGACGGATTTCGATTCCTTGCGATTTTGTTCGCGTTTGCAGGACAGCTAACGTATTTTCAAATAGTTTGTTATCGACCAACAAAACGTTGGCATTGTTTTTGATTTGTTCGCGGCTGCGCGTTTGGAAAAACAGATTAGCAGCTTCGGCGGCGGCGGTGGCTTCGTCCAGCAGCGAGCAATTGGCTAAAGGTAAAGCCGTTAAGTCGCTTATCATTGTCTGGAAATTGAGCAAAGCTTCCAAGCGGCCTTGTGAAATTTCGGCTTGATACGGCGTATAAGAAGTGTACCAGCCCGGGTTTTCGAATACATTGCGGAGGATAACGGCCGGAGCGACCGTATCGTACCAACCTCTGCCGATGTAGGAAGTAAAAATTTCATTTTTAGAGGCTAATTCCGCGATGTGTTCGGTGTATTCCCGTTCGGTCATGGCTTCCGGAAGGTCTAATTCTTCTTTTAGCCGGATGTTGGCCGGAATGGTTTCGTCGATCAGTTGATTCACGTTTTTCACGCCGATTTGGGCGGTCATTGTTTCGATTTCCTGTTGATTTACTCCGATGTGACGATAAACAAATGCTTCTTGTTTCATATATAGGGATTATGTTGTTTTTCTTCTTTGACGGTAGATGCAGGGCCGTGTCCCGGATAAATTTCGGTGATTTCCGGTAATGTAAGTAATTGATTTTTAATGGAGGCGATGAGTTGATCTTCGTTTCCTCCCCAAAGATCGGTTCGTCCGATGTCGTGCCGGAAAAGGGCGTCGCCGGTAAATACGCAATAATCTTTTTCGCAATAGAAAGAGAGGCTGCCGGGCGAATGACCCGGAGTCAGCAACGCTTTGAGCGTAGTGTTTCCGAAGCGGATTTCTTCGCCGTCCTGCAAAAAATGTTCGGCGTGTACCGGTTCGTAATCAATAGGGAATCCGAAGGCGGAGCCTTGGATGCGCAGGCTGGGCATCGAGTCTTCTGATTCGTGGTATTGCGGGTGCACTCCGTAAGTTTCATAGACAAACCGGTTGCCCAATACGTGATCGAAATGGAGGTGTGTATTAAGTAATTTTTTTAATGTGAGTCCGTGATAATCAATGTATTCCTTGATACGGCGACATTCCTCGTCGGTGGAGGCGCCGCAGTCGATAAGAGCGGCTTCTTTGGTTTCGTCGTATAGTAAGTAGGTGTTGACAAAGACGGGGTTTAGTTCGAATTGTTTGATTTGCATTGTTTAGGTGAGAATATTTTTAAATGTTTGTATATCAACAATATTTAGTTTAGGAAAATCCGTTTCTTTCAATATATTGAAATGTCTGTCGTTAGTAACTAGATAACTTGCGTTTGCACTAACCGCGCAATCTACAAATTTATTATCATCAGGATCTACAATTATTAATTGCCATTTATAATACACTCTAATTGGCTCTGCTTGAGATGCATCTAATATTGCATCAACGACATTTTTTGCTAAAGAAAAGGAATAGTATTGTGACAATATTTCAAAATATTCATTTAAAATTTCGCTGGTATAGCACAATGTAAATTTTTTATTTTGAAAGGCTTGCCATAACCAATAGTATTTGGAGTATTCTTGCACGGAAACAAGCAAACAATTGGTATCCAAAACAATTTTCATTTGTAAGGAGTTCTTATATGAGTATTTAACAATTCGTCCATCATTTCGTTACTCATATTTCTTTCTTTCCAAATACGTTTCCCTTCTTCATTAACTTTTTTACAATAATAGTCAAACAATACTTCTTTGAGTTCATTTAAACTTTCTTCATCCTTATTGTATTGGAATAATTGCAATAGATGCAACTGAATCGGATTTAATGTGCTTGCCTGCATGATTTACTATTTATTTTTTACATCTACAAAATTACTACTTTTCTTTGGATACGCAAAGCGACTGTAAAAATAAATTTTCGTTGTTTTTGAAGGTTATTTTTTGAAATTTGAACTGGGGAAAAAAGAGTTATTTCATAATTCCTAAAGAATCTATGTCGTGGGCGAGTTTGGTAGTAAAAAGTTCGGAGCCGGTTTTGTTTAAATGTGTAGCATTATAAAAATAGGCGGTATCGTATGAAATCGGATCATAATTATAATCAAGAATAGGAATGTCGTATTTTTTTGCAATGCTATCATACATAGCATACATTCCTTCGATATTTTTTACTTTTTGTGTAGCACCGATATATATAGGTGCATAGACAAAGATTACTTTAATATTTTCAGCATGAGCTTTTGATAAATATTTATCAAATAGAGATAACGCCATACTATCTTGTCCATAATGTATTTCTTTTTGTTCGTTATGTTTTTTCCCGTCCCATTCATTAGTATCATTGCCTTTATAACCCTTAATTATATTTTCTTTCTGTGTGTTTCCTATACCTAAAGATTGTTTTACTACATTATAACCAATATATCTGAAGCAAGGAATATATTTTTCTAAAACGTTAAAATGCTCATAATGTGAAATTGCTGTTTTTAACGAATCATCAAAAAAATAAGGGAAAAATTGTTCTCTCTGATAACCACCGTGGATAGCTATTGTAATCATATCGATATTCTGAATAATATATTTTGGTTTTATGTTAAATCTTTGATATGTATTGTATTTTATTATTTGTCTGTTAATCGGACTTCCATCTATACCTAAATTATAAGAATTTACATTTAAAATAGAATCTAAAATCAGAGGATTATATTGTGCCCAAGCTCTGGAATTACCCATTATAATAATATCGCTATTTATTTTACCAGAATAAATATCATTCCATCCCGCAAACATAAGCGAAGTAGTAAGTTTTTGCAATTTTGTAGAAATGATATGATCAATCACAAAAGCCAATCCAAACAAGCCTATCGTAAATATAATCAGTATCTTGATAAATCTTTTCATGTCTATTAAAATTGAAAATAAATAAATGTTTCAGCTTTTCCTCCACAGATAAAAAGCAATGCTATTAGAACATAATAAACTAAGAACTTCAAAATATGAGATTTTATATTTGATAAATCTAATCCATGTTGTTTATCCCGTAAAATCCATTCGAAAATTAACATAATGGATAAATTTATAAATATTGGAATAGAATACTCACGATTTATAATATTAGGCCTAATAAACAAATCTTTTCTGAAGATGCCTCCCAAATACCCCAACGCTTCATGTATTGTTTCCGCCCTAAAAAACACCCATCCAATCACCACCAATCCAAATGTCAACCCCATCTGAAACAGCTCTTTCAAACTCGGCAAAAGTTTGTTTTCCGCCACCGTATCGGTATATTTCCGGTTTTGATTTAACAAAATTAAAGGGAGAAAAAGTATCGCATGAAACGCGCCCCAAGCAATAAATGTCCAGTTCGCTCCGTGCCAAAAACCGCTGACAAGAAAGATAATGAACGTGTTACGTACAACCATCAATTTCGAGCCGCGACTGCCGCCCAACGGAATGTACAAATAATCGCGAAACCACGTATTGAGCGAGATATGCCAACGCCGCCAAAATTCGGCAATATCGCGCGAGAAATAGGGAACCCTGAAATTATTCAAGAATTTAAAACCCAGCAATTTACCGATTCCAATCGCCATATCGGAATATCCCGAAAAATCTCCATAAATCTGAAATGCAAAGAAAATCGCTCCTATCAATAACGTGCTGCCTGTTTGATCTTGGTAATTATCAAAGACTTGATTAACATAAACAGCGCAGTTATCGGCAATAACTACTTTTTTGAAAAGTCCCCAAAGGATTTGCCGCATTCCGTCAACGGCTTGGTCATAATTGAAAGTACGTTTGTTGTAAATCTGCGGTAAAAGATTAGTAGCACGTTCAATAGGTCCCGCCATCGCCAGCGGAAAAATACTGACGAAAAGGAAAAAGGAGGCAATATCTTTGGTCGGCGCAAACTTGCCGCGATACACATCAATGGTATAACTTAATGTATGGAATGTGTAAAATGAAATCCCGACCGGCAGAACTAAGTGTAATAGCTTGATATTCAGCGAAATGGGGGGGGGGTAAAATGCTAATTAGTTGAGTTGCAAAAAAATCGTAGTACTTGAAAACGCCCAGAATGCCGAAACAGACCACGCAGCAAAGCGTTAAAATGGTTTTCCGCGCCCGTGCCTTTTCGTTTTTCATCAACAAAAGTCCTGCGCCGTAATTGGTAAGCGAACATATTAAAATGAGCGACAAAAAACGCCAATCCCACCAAGCGTAAAAGAAATATGAAGCAGCCAGCAGAAACAAGTTCTGAATTTTCACATTTTTGCTTAATGCCCAATAGATACAGAATACGATGGGCATAAAAACAGCAAAATCGATGGAGTTGAAAAGCATACTTGTAATTTTGGCCGCAAAGATAATGAAAAATTAAGTTTTCTGGCCAAAAATTATAGAAATGTTTGGTAGTTATGATAATTCTATGTAATTTTGAAATCCGAAAGCAGATAAACGGCTATTACTATTTCCGGGACGAGGAGGGTTTTAGCCGTTTTCTATTGCTGTAATACAATACTGAATATGTTGTTTACTGCCTCTCAATACACCTACTGTTAATTTTATCTTGCCGAAAGATGCCTTTACGTATTGCATGATGATGATTTCTGAAAATCGTTTCTGATTTTGGTTGTTTGTTTTTGGCTGTACTCGCTTGACGACTTTTGCTTTTTCCAAAATCTCTGTTAAATAAGTTACTGCTAAGGTTGACTTATAAGTTGCAGCGGCGTGTTCTGCAGTTTCCTGAATAGATAGAAATCTTACATGAATAAATCCATGTAAATCAGCATTGTATATGTGTTTTTCCGGGTTTTCTGCATTCCAAATAGCATAAAAATCTTTAATGATTTTTTCCCTGATTTGAATTTCTTCTCTGGTTTCTCCTTGTGGAATTTCAGCGGTTATGGCCATATTAGATTGCAAATTTTAGTTTTTAAATACAAAAGTAATAAAAAATTCTTACCTTTGCCTCAGTCATTAACCCCTAAAAAATAATAAATATGAAAAAAACAATCACAACAATCGTTTTAGCAATCTGTTTTTCCTTCCTCTTATCTGCGCAAACAAAAAATGTAAATGTTGATAATGAGGGATTTTACTATGGTTACCGCAATTTCCCTTCGAAACCGCAAGATCCTCTCTTTTTTGATTATGCTGTTGCCGTCAATGCGACGAGTGTAGTAAAAAACAATGTTTCGGTAGAAGAAATTGCCGATGCTTTGTTCATCGAGGGACAAACGAAAATTGACGATCCGGCGCAGGCGCTTATGGTTTTGGAATTATCGCTGGGAAATATCGTTATAGGAAGTAGCGATGTCAGCGAACGCAAAGAAGTGATCAAAGACAAAGACGGCAATGTGACCGGCACCAATTATTATTATCGTGTCAATGTGGTTTATTCGTATGAGTCTTCGTATAAAATTTATTCCGGAGCGCAAGCTTTGGTGAATAATGTTGCTTACAGCCGTGTAAACTCTTTAACCTATACTTCGGATGAATATAGTTCCCGAAAAGCGGCTACCGATTACTGGAATAACAATCGTGAAGTGCATATTGCTAATTTTTACCGCGATTTGGTTTTGCGATCGGCCGGACAAGCTTCTTCTACAGCAACAAATTATTACGGATTTAAATCGATGATCAATGTTCGCGATATTATTAAAACCATCAACGAGAAGAAACACGACGAAAACGAAACGTTCCGGGCTAACGTTAAAATATTGAAAGATGCTTTGCAAGCGATGACGCCCAATATTCCGATGGATAAAGATAAGGTACTTCCTCTGATTACTTATTTCAAAAGTATTCCGGAAAAATATACCGATCCGAAATCCAAAGCGGACTCGCATTTGCGTTACGCCGCCTATTACAATCTTTGCAAGATCTATCTCTATCTGGATGAACCGGATAATGTTTACGAATGGGCTGATTTAATCCTTGCCAACGGAATGGATACCAAAGACTGTGAGCGCATGAAAAAAGCAGCCGACGAGGTGAAGGCTGCTTTTAATAAAGTTGGCTTAACGACCCGGCATTTTGATCCGGCTCTGCTCGACGTTTTTGAAGAAGCGTATTAACCGACATATTTCAAACTCATATCCAGACTTTTGACGGAATGAGTTAAGGCGCCGACAGAAATAAAATCGACACCGGTTTCGGCATAAGCGCGAATTGTGTCGTATGTAATTCCTCCGGACGATTCCAACGGGTATCGTCCGGAAACTTTTTCTACGGCTTTGCGTGTGTCTTCGATGGAAAAATTATCGAGCATGATACGGTCGATGCCGCCGATTTTCAACACTTTATCCAATTCGTCGAAATTGCGGACTTCCACTTCAACCGGCAATTGTTTCCCTTTGCTTTTTGCGTAATCTTTCGCGCGATTGATGGCGTTTTCGAGGCCTCCGGCAAAGTCGATATGATTGTCTTTCAACAAAATCATATCGAAAAGACCGATGCGGTGATTAGTTCCGCCTCCGATGCGGACGGCTTCTTTTTCGAGTATGCGCATGCCCGGGGTGGTTTTGCGCGTGTCGAGTACTTTCGTGCGCGTGCCTTTCAACCGTTCCATGTAACGGTGCGTCGTTGTGGCGATTCCACTCATGCGTTGCATCACATTTAAAACCAAACGCTCGGTTTGTAAGAGCGATTGCACTTTTCCGGCGACAGTAAACGCGATGTCGCCGTATTTCACTGCCACGCCGTCGTGAATCAAAATGTTGACTTTCAATTCGGGATCGAAAGTGTGGAAAATTTGTTCGGCAATCGCTATGCCGGCAATTATACCGTCTTCTTTGACAAGCAATTGCATCTTTCCTTCGGCCGTTTCGGGAATGGTGGAAAGCGTGGTATGGTCGCCTTCGCCAATGTCTTCCTTGAATGCCAGACGAATCAGTTCGTCAATCAATTCTTGTTTCATTGGATTCCTAATTTCTTTTTTAATTCTTTGGATAATACGTCTTTATGCACGAGAATATCGGTCGTTTTGTACGAAACGAAAGGAACCGAAGCGTACCAAGTTCCTTGATAAGGACTGTCGGTTCCCCATGAATTTTTGATTAAATAATATTTCGTTCCGTTTTGATCTTGAGCGGTTCCGTAAATCAACATGCCGTGATCGTCGGTCGTTTCGTAATTATCGAAAGCCGCTTGGCGCATTTCTTGCGTGATGGTTTTTTCGGGCAGCGGCTCGGTGAGATTGGCCAGTAAATCGTCTTTTTCCTTTTGCGAAAGTCCCAGCCAATGCGCTTGATCGGATCCGGGGCCTTCTTTGGCTTCCATATCCGGAACGAAGGCAATGCCTTTGCGGTTAAATCCCTTTTCGCTGACGTCGCTTGCCCAACCGACGGTATAACCTTTTTCTATCGAATTATCAATG
>JAISKG010000018.1 GCA_031261015.1 Dysgonamonadaceae bacterium
GCATGTGTATGATATTACTTACGGCTCGATTCGCGCAGGAATAGATAATCTGGTGGTGATCGACGACAGCATCGTTCGTGGAACCACTCTGAAACAAAGTATTATCAAAATTCTCGACCGCTTGGGACCGAAAAAAATCGTGATTGTTTCCTCTTCGCCGCAAGTGCGTTTCCCCGATTGTTACGGCATCGATATGAACAATATGGATGAATTCGTCGCTTTCCGGGCAACCATTGCGCTGTTGAAAGAGCGCGGCATGCAATCCGTGATTGACGAAACTTATCAAAAATGCAAGGCGCAGATGAAACTGCCGAAAGAACAAGTAATCAATTATGTAAAAGACATTTACCTCCCGTTTACCGACGAAGAAATCACCGTCAAGATTGCCGAAATCCTCACGCCCGCCGATACGAAAGCCGAAGTCTGTATTGTTTATCAATCCTTAGAAGGTTTGCATCAAGCTTGTCCCAAGCATTCAGGCGATTGGTATTTTTCAGGCGATTATCCCACGCCGGGCGGCAACCAAGTGGTTTGCCGCTCGTATATCCGCTATTATGAGGAAAATACGGAATTATCCGATGTGCGGATTCCTTTTCCTCAATAATCAAATGGTATCCGGTTGAGGAAAGCGACCGTTTTAAGTATCTCCTTATACATAATAATGTCGTCTTTAACGAATGGCACTTCTTTGCGATATTCGTTCAAAAAATCTTCTAAGAATGGCGATGTTTTCAAAGGACGGCGAAAATCGATTCCTTGCGCTGCATTCATCAATTCGATCGCGTAAATATATTCCAAATTATTTAAAACTTTAAAAAGTTTAGTGGCGGCGTTAGCGCCCATACTCACATGATCTTCCTGTCCGTTGGACGAAACAATCGAATCGCTGGAAGCAGCGTAGCAATACATTTTATTTTGGCTAACCATAGAAGCAGCAGCGTATTGCGGAATCATAAATCCCGAATTAACGCCCGGATTAGCTACCAAAAATTCGGGCAATCCGCGCAAACCCATAATTAATTGAGCTACGCGCCGCTCGGAAATATTTCCTAATTCCGCTAAGGCATTAGCCAAGAAGTCATAAGCAATCGCCAAAGGTTGCCCGTGAAAATTTCCGCCGGAAATGATGCGGTCTTCTTCCGGGAAAATCGTCGGATTGTCGGTGACTGAATTAATCTCTGTCAGAATCACTTGCGAAACGTAGCGGATCGCGTCTTTGGTCGCGCCGTGCACTTGTGGGATACAGCGGAACGAATACGGATCTTGAATATGCGCTTTCTTCCGGCTAATTAATTCGCTACCTTCCAATAATTTACGCATCCGTTGTCCGGTTTCGACTTGTCCCGGATGCGGCCGCATTTGCTGGATGCAATCCAAAAACGGATCAATCAATCCGTCGAAAGCATCCAAAGAAAGCGCAGCAATCAAATCGGATTTTTTGGTAAATTCTATTGCTTTGATCAGCGCGTAAACACCGTTTGCGCTCATGAATTGCGTTCCGTTGAGCAAGGCCAAACCTTCTTTGCTCATCAATTTTACCGGTTTCCAGCCGAACTCTTGAAGCACGCTCATCGCTTCGCGTTTTTTCCCCTGATAATACACGTCGCCTGCGCCGATCAAAGGCAGGAAAAGATTGGCCAGCGGAGCCAAATCGCCCGACGCGCCCAGTGAGCCGCGGTCGTAAACGATCGGCATCACATCATTGTTATACAAATCGAAAATCCGTTGAACGGTAATCACTTGCACGCCGCTGTGTCCCAATGAAAGCGCGTGCGCCTTCAGCAGCATCATCAGTTTGATAATCACCGGCGGGATTTCTTCGCCTACGCTGCAAGCATGAGATTTTATCAAGTTCTCTTGTAGTTTGCTCAACTCGTCGGGAGAAATGGATTTATTGCACAATGAACCGAATCCGGTGGTAATACCATAAAGAGGTTGCTCAGAATACTTTACCTTTTCGTCTAAATAATCGCGGCATTTTTGAATCCGTTGTACCGCTTCCGGAGCCAGATTCAACTTGAGATTTTGATTGATAATTTGCTCTAAAATCTCAAAAGTCAGCGGACTGCTTCCGATTTGATACACGTTTTTCATATTTTTGTCTTTATCCAATGAAGTAATTTGTGTTCTCTCTCTACGGCGCTCATTTCCAATCGTTTGATTTCTTGAACGATACGTTCGGCATATTCGTCTTTCGGCAAAGAAGCCAGATTGATACGCACGTTCAACAACGCGCCCAGAACGGCTGTGCGTGCGCACATCATGGCCACGCAAGCATCGGTGACGGCGTTTTGATTGCCGGTCTTCGCTACAATGCCTATAAAATCCATTAATTTACAGGCTTTTTGCGCGACTTGCAAAGGCACTTCGGCGGCAACTTTCGTCGCCTCCTGAATTTGCCGAGCGCGAAATTCTTTTTCTTCATCGGTTTCTTTCGGAAGTTTATAGGCCGAAAAAACAGCGTCGTAAGCATCGGAATCTTTATCAATATCCAGCGCAAAATCATCTAAATACGAATTGAAGACGACCGCCATTTCCTTCATATTTTCTTCCTGGTCGGCATATTTCTTTTTGCCGATGGTGAGATTTGTAACCATTTGACCCAGAGCTGCACTCAAAGCTCCGCACAGTGCGGAAACACTTCCGCCGCCGGGCACGGGATCATCGCCGGCTGTTACTAACAAAAATTCTTTAACTGTAAGTTCTGACAGTGATTTCATAATATCTTTTTTTGAAGTACAAATATAGATGAAATTTTCCAATCCCACACAGACGAATAAAAATTATTATTGCCTTGGGTTTTTACCCCCGCAATGATCGAGCACAATGCTACGTCCTTGCGAGCGAAGCGAAGCAATCCAGATTATATCTTATGTTTTTTATTGCAAAACAGTTTTTTCAAAAATTAAAAAATCTTGCATAATAATTAAAATGGGTTCACTATCTTTGTGCACTTCAATTGTGGTTTCATTTACTATGGGTACATTGAGTTTAAATAATAGTAAAAAATTATGATTACGGAAACGAGAGTTACAATTATCTTGGCAATATGCGTTGTGTTGTCGTTTGTGGTTGCACATTATTTGAATAAAGACTACAAACTCAATGGAGGAAAACGGATTCTTTCTCATTTCCGATATGGCAGAATTGCCTATTGGGCTTCCCTGTTTCTGCTCATTCTGCTTGAAAATGTATTGCGTGCTGTGGGAGAGGTATTGATAAATGAATATCCTCAGCTTTCCTGGCTTGATGGTTGGCCATTAGTGCTTATATCAGTTTTAATTGGGTTTATTTTTGTCGGCTCGGTTTATCTAACAACTTATGCGGGATATAAAATCCGGAAACGCCTTTGCCGGTAATCACCCTTTCCACACAATTCATACCTACGTGGTAAGGTAAAAATTTATAACTCGGATATTCCAAAATAATCAAGTCGCCTTTCTTGCCGGTGTCGATGCTACCGATGACATTAGCTTTTCCCAGAGCGGCGGCCGCGTTGATCGTCAACGCCGTAACTGCTTCTTCGGGCGAAAGTTGCATATAAATGCAAGCCAAAGCAATCGTCAACGGAATAGAGGATGAAAAACAACTGCCCGGATTGTAATCGGTGGCTAAAGCGACGGCACAACCGGCGTCGATCATTTGCCGGCCTTTGGCAAAATCTTCTTTCAAAGAAAAAGCAGTGCAAGGCAACAAAGTGGCGATAGTTGAACTTTGCGCCAGAGCGTCAATGCCTTGCGTAGAAGCTTGCAAAAGATGATCGGCGGAAAGTGCGTTCAATTCGGCGGCTAATTCCGCGCCTTGAGTGTTGACGATTTCGTCGGCATGCAATTTTATTTGAAATCCCATTTCTTTGGCTTTCAATAAAAAGCGGTGGGATTCTTCTGTGCTGAAAACGCCTTTTTCGCAGAAAATATCGCAATTTTCAGCCAGATTTTCTTCGCGGATCTGCGGCATAACTTCCGACAGCATAAAATCAGTGTAAGTGCGCTCGCTAAATTCCTTAGGCACAGCGTGCGCGCCGAGATAAGTCGAAACAATATCGACCGGATGTTTGGCGTTCAGCTCTTTCATCACGCGAAGTTGCTTGAGTTCGGTTTCCTTATCCAAACCATAGCCGCTTTTGCCTTCGACAGTCGTTACGCCCATCGTTAACATTTTATCCAAACGGGATTTAGCTGCAGATTTCAATGCTTCGTGCGAAGCCGCTCGCGTGGCGTTCACGGTATTGTAAATGCCACCGCCGCGCTGCATGATCGACATGTAACTGTCGCCGTGCATGCGCCACGCAAATTCTTCTTCGCGGTAACCGCCAAAAACAAAATGCGTGTGGGAGTCGATGAAGCCGGGGAGAACGGCTTTACCTTGAGCGTCAATCACTTCGTAGGTTTCGGGATTTTCGACCGGAAAACTTTCGGCGGAAGATCCGACGAAACGAATCACGCCTTCAGTGATGACGACTTTTCCATTTTCGATAATACCCAGATCGGACATGGCTTTTCCGTGTTTAGCGGCAAAACCGGAACAAGTAACTAACTGCGAAATATTTTGAATGATGTAGTTTTTCATCTGGATTGCTTCACTTCGTTCGCAATGACGGGGTTATTCCATTAAATGCGTTTCCAAAATTTGCTTCATGGAAAAATCCTCCAGTCCTAAGTAATAGGAAGCGGTATCGACGACGGCTTGCAGCGGCACCAATCCAATCAATTCGCAGCCGGCGACGGCCACTCCATAACGTTGAGCTTCAAAGCGAACCATTTCTACTGCTTGGTAAATCGCCGTTTTCGTGTAATCCGTCAAGTTCATCGAAACTTGCACCATACTCTGTTCTTTCAAATCCACGCCCATTGCTTTGCAAAAACGCAGGCCACCGCCGATGAAACGAACTTTTTTTGCAATTTTATCAGCAATTTCCAGATTCGTGGTATGCAAATTAACATTAAAAGCAATCAAAGGCATGCGGGCGCCCACGACGGCGGCTCCGGCTGTTGGATGCCGTTGTTCCGGCCCGAAATCGGGTTTCCATTCGGGCAATTGCATTTTTTCGATCAAGCCTTCAAATTCGCCTTTGCGGATGGCCGCCAGATTTTGGCGATGCTCGGCCGATGCGGATTTTTCGTATAAAAAGATGGGCAAATTGTATTTTTCGGCTAACGTTTTTCCCACTTCTTTTGCCAAAGTGTCGGCTTCTTCGATCGTCAATCCTTTGATCGGAATAAACGGGACGACATCGACGGCGCCGAGGCGGGGATGCTGGCCTTTGTGCTTTGTCAAATCAATTTCGCGAACGGCGGTACCGACAGCTTCGATCACTGCGTTTTTAATCGCTTCCGGTTCGCCGATTACAGTGACGACCATCCGGTTGTGGTCTTTATCCGCGCTGTAATCCAGTAGTTTGACATTTTCTTTGGCGCGGAAAGCGTTGACAATCCGTTCTACTTTTTCCAAATTTCGTCCCTCGCTGAAATTGGGGACACATTCGATAATTTTTTCCATAAAATTATTTCTTTATTTTGTCAGATACGGCATCGTGATGCAATAATCCGCGCCATACTTCGTATTAAATTCTTCGCAAACTTCCATCGCATGTTCGTTGCGCGCCCACGACCGGCGAGCCACGCCGCCCATCACATCCCAAAGCATCGCGGTTTTCAGGATTTCATCCACGCGCTTGCTACCGTCCAATACCATGCCGAAACCGCCGTTGATGGCTTTTCCGATGCCCACGCCACCGCCGTTGTGCAAGGCGATTAAACTCATTCCGCGGGCAGCGTTTCCGGCAAAGCATTGCACAGCCATGTCGGCCATCACATTGCTGCCGTCTTTGATATTGGCGGTTTCGCGGAAAGGAGAATCGGTTCCGCTGACGTCGTGATGATCACGGCCTAACATAATTGCACCGACTTCTCCCCTAC